>URSZ01000017.1 GCA_900550635.1 uncultured Prevotella sp.
GGTGTAACTTTTTGGCTGCAAGGATGGCGAAGTCCCCCGTGCCTGTAGCTACGTCGAGAATGTGGCGAGGCCTGAATTTTTTCAGCGAGTTTATTGCCCTTCGCCGCCAAAGTTTGTCTATTCCGAACGACAGCGTGTGGTTGAGCAGGTCGTAAGAATGTGCTATCGAGTCGAACATGGCGGCTACCTGTTCGCCTTTTCTGCCTTCTGCCGAATAGGGTTTTATTTTTTCCTGGTCGTACATGTCTGTTTTTATTGTTGAAATGCGCAGGCCTGTTTTTGGCTCTTAAAAATATGTCTGAGATAATTTGAAATATGTCAGACATATTTTAAAATAGGTCGGACATATTTTTTCTTTCTTCCCATGCGGCTTAAAAATACTGTTGCATATAATGTTGCATGCAGTACGTTTTATTCCGCTTAATGTTTGTCTGTTTTCTTATGTGCCGGTTAACCGTTAGTGTGCTTCAGGACGGTTTGCGGATATTTCTCCGCTGCCCAGGCAGCGGTGGCGGTTGTTGTCGTATATCACGGCGAACTGTCCCGGAGCAATGCCTTGTACGGGCTTTTCGGAGGTTATTTTGTAAGTATCGCCGTTGCGTGTAAGCGTAGCGCGTGTAAAAAGCGGTGTATGTCGCACTTTGAACGTTACATCGTAGTCGCCGTCGTTTGTAAACGGGTTAAGGGTTATGAAATGCAGGGCGTTTATGAAAAACTCCTTGCCGTAGGCTGCCGGTGTCTGGAAACCTTTGCTCACATATATTATATTGCGGTTTATATCCTTGTTTACCACATACCAAGGTCCGCCTGCAAGTCCCAACCCTTTGCGCTGGCCTATGGTGTGGTACCAATAACCTTTGTGTCGCCCGATGATGTTGCCGGTTTCTTTTTCTACTATCAATCCTTCGCGTTCGCCGAGGTAGCGGCGTACCAGTTCGTTGTAGTTTATCTTGCCAAGGAAGCATATTCCCTGGCTGTCTTTCCGGTTGGCCGACGGAATATGTGCTTCGTGTGCTATGCGGCGAACATCGTCTTTCTCTAATTTTCCTATAGGGAACATGGCATGCGAGACTTGTATGTTGTCGAGTTGCGCAAGAAAGTCGGTTTGGTCTTTTACGGGGTCGGGACTTGTGGTAAGCCACACATTGCCGTCGCTGTCCTTTTCAGTGGAGGCATAGTGCCCGGTGGCGGTATAATCGTAATTATGACCTATAGTCTTTTCGAAAACGCCGAATTTTATAAGTCGGTTGCACATCACGTCAGGATTTGGTGTAAGGCCTTTGCGCAGGCGTTCAATGGTATATCCTACCACGTTTTCCCAATATTCCTTGTGCAAGTCCACACGTTCGAGTTTGCAGCCATATTTACGTGCAACCATAGTGGCCATAGCCCAGTCTTCTTCCTCTGAACAGTCCCATTCGTTGCTCTCGTCGCTACCTATTTTTATGTAAAAAAGGTCGGGCGTGTAACCTTGTTCTTTTAACAAGTGGACTGCCACCGAACTGTCCACCCCTCCAGATAACAATGCTGCAATATTCATAATGCAATGTATAATTCGTGAGTTCGTTAAATTGTAGCAAAAGTAGCGTTTTCGCATGAATCCGTTGGCTTTTGTCGGATTTTATTGATAATTTTGCATAGAAAAGGAGGATGTCTGTAAGTGAGCATAACAAAGAAACAGAATTCCAACGGAGCATTCCGGTTTGCTTGGGACGCTGATAAAACGCAACGTTATCGCCGCCATATCCTTCTTGACGAAATAGGAATTGAGGGGCAGGAACGGATAGCAGCTTCTAATGTCCTGATAGTGGGAGCCGGAGGGCTGGGCAGCCCCGTTATTACTTATCTTGCCGCGGCCGGTGTAGGACATATAGGCGTTGTTGACGGCGATATTGTGGAATTGTCTAATTTGCAGCGTCAGGTTGTTTTTTTCCACTTTCGACCTCGGACGGAAAAAAGCAGTTGCTGCCGGCGAACGTATAAAGGAAATAAATCCCGATGTGCGAGTCGAGGTGTACGATGAGTTTTTGAGCCTTGAGAATGCGGGGGATTTAATCGGACAATACGATTTTGTATGCGAAGGTTCGGATAATTACGCTACAAAATTATTGGTTAATGATACTTGTGTAAAGAAAGGCAAGCCTTTTACCATAGGAAGCCTGTCGCGGTTTGAAGGCCAGGTAATGACGCATACTGACGGCTCGGCCTGCTGGCGGTGCCTGTATGGAGCTGCGCCTGAGCAAGACGAAAAAGAACCTGTTGAGTTAGGAGTGTTAGGGTCAGTTCCTGGAATAATAGGGGCTGTAGAAGCAACGGAAGCCATAAAATTTATTGTAGGTTCGGGCAAACTGTTGACAAACCGTTTGCTTAGCTTCAATGCCCTGACAATGGAAACAAATGTTTTTGAATTCGGGCGTAATCCTGCATGCCCGTTATGCGGTAACACTGAAGAAAAGAACGGGAACGATAAAGATTGTATTACATCATAAACAACGAAATAAAGGAAACAGAATAAAGAGGAACAGCATGGCAATTGAACACTTTAAGT
Source organism: uncultured Prevotella sp. (assembly GCA_900550635.1). Classification (GTDB taxonomy): domain Bacteria; phylum Bacteroidota; class Bacteroidia; order Bacteroidales; family Bacteroidaceae; genus UBA6398. The sequence continues at coordinate 2,549 of URSZ01000017.1, forward strand.
GCGTATCATTCAAACCGCTTTTCCTGCAACGTAAAATATATAAGTGATATGGTAAATAACGATATGCTTACTATCGCAGGCGAGGCTTTCTCGTCGCGGTTGATTCTTGGAACAGGCAAATATTCGTCGGTCGGTAAAATGAATGAGTCGGTTATGGCTTCAGGTGCAGAGATAGTTACTATCGCAATGAAGCGGGTAGACGGTGACGACGAGGCCAACGATTTACTCAAACAAATAAAAGGCGACAAATTAAAGCTGCTTCCCAATACGTCGGGCGCACGTAATGCCGAAGAAGCTATACTGGCTGCGCAACTTTCACGAGAGGCATTCCAAACCAACTGGATAAAACTCGAGATACATCCCGACGCACGCCACCTTTTGCCCGATACTTATGAAACAATCCGTGCTACCGAAGAACTTGTAAAACAAGGATTCGTTGTACTTCCTTATATTACTCCCGACCCCGTAGCTTGCCGGCGTCTTCAAGAAGCCGGAGCTGCTGCCGTAATGCCTTTGGCCGCCCCGATAGGAAGTAATCTGGGCATTACCGTAGATGAATTCATAACGCTTATAGTAGAGCAGTCTACTGTGCCTGTTGTAATCGACGCCGGCTTAGGTGCCCCGAGCCATGCGGCAAAGGCAATGGAAATGGGAGCAGACGCAGTGATGGTAAATACAGCAATAGCAACGGCGGCCGACCCTGTGGCCATGGCAAAAGCATTTGCTCTTGCAGTTGAAGCAGGAAGAACGGCTTATAATGCAGGCTTGCCTGTTTCCGGCAGAGTTGCAGAGGCCGAGCCCACGTCGCCCCTTACTTCTTTTTTGAACGATTAGAAATATAAGAATGGTTATAACATTGAACGGAAAGAAAACGGAGCTTGCGGAAGGAGCTACAGTTTCCGACGTTGCCAAAATGCTGCGTTTGGGCGAGACCGGCGTAGCAGTAGCGCGGAATAACCGCGTTGTACCGCGTGCGGAGTGGAATGTTTCGCTTTGCGAGAACGACTCACTTGTAGTGATAAACGCTTCTTGCGGCGGATAACCGTTAAATTTCAAAACTTGCGGGACTAAGGCTGCTTTATAGGCAGTTGCTTCCCGTACATATACCAACGTATCTAAATAACAAGAATAAATGTTCAGCGAATATTTGTTACAATTCCCGTGGAAAGATACTACCGAACGTATCTATTCCAAAACGGACGAAGATGTAAGGCGTGCGTTGCTGAAACGCCATTTACAGTGGGAGGACTTCCTTGCTCTTATTTCCCCGGCGGCAGACCCTTATCTTGAAACGATGGCACGCAAAAGCCGTAAAATAACAGAAGAGCGGTTCGGACGAATAATTAATTTGTTCCTGCCTTTGTACCTTACCAATTCGTGCATGAATTCGTGCGTGTACTGCGGCTTTCACAGGCAGAACAAGATGAAACGCACAATTCTTACAGAGGAAGAAATTGTGCGGGAATACAAGGCAATAAAAGAACTCGGCCCGTTCGACAACATACTGCTTCTTACAGGCGAAAATCCTGCCAAGGCGGGTGTTGATTACATAGCCAGAGCCATAGACCTGGCCAGGCCGTATTTCCATAACATAAAGATTGAGGTAATGCCTCTTTCCGTAGACGGTTATGCTACTTTGGTGCGCCATGGTTGCGACGGCGTTATCTGTTTTCAGGAAACTTATAATCGAGAGAATTATAAGATATACCACCCAGCGGGGATGAAATCGAATTTTGAGTGGCGTGTCAATGCTCCCGACCGTATGGCACAGGGAGGAGCAAGGAGCATAGGCATGGGAGCGCTGATAGGTTTGGAAGAGTGGCGCACGGATGTGGCAATGCTCGCTCTTCATCTGAGATATTTGGAAAAGAATTATTGGAAAACGCAGTATAGTGTGAATTTCCCCCGCATGCGCCCGGCCGAGAACGACGGTTTCCAGCCCAATGTAATAATGAGCGACCGCGAACTGGCACAGGTAACGTTTGCAATGCGCATTTTCGACCCCGATGTGGATATTTCATATTCAACACGCGAAACTCCGGACATTCGCGACGCTATGGCAACGCTTGGTGTTACAACCATGAGTGCCGGCAGTTGTACGGAACCGGGAGGATATTGCTGCTATCCCCAGGCATTGGAGCAGTTCCACAAAGCAGACGCGCGCACGCCGCAAGAAATAGAGGCCGCATTGCTAAAACTCGGGCGCGAGCCGGTATATAAGAACTGGGACAACTTCTACAGCAAGCCCAGCGCCTGAGGCATTTAAGCCGAAATGCCGTCCGTGTAGCCTCAGCACCGAATTTCCCGACAAAGAAAATATCAAAACATTAACCACGTTAAAGCCTAAGATATGGAACAGAAACTTGTGCGTCACATAGGGCTCGTTGCCCACGACGCGATGAAAAAGGATTTAATAGAGTGGGTTCTTTGGAACTCTGAACGACTGATAGGGCATAAGTTCTATTGTACCGGCACTACGGGAACGCTTATACTTGAGGCGCTTCGAGCAAAACATCCTGACGTGGAATGGGATTTTACGATACTGAAAAGCGGTCCGCTTGGCGGTGACCAGCAAATGGGCTCGAGAATAGTAGAAGGCCAGATAGATTACCTGTTCTTCTTTACCGACCCCATGACATTGCAGCCGCATGATACCGATGTCAAGGCATTGACACGTTTGGCAAGCGTTGAGAATATCGTGTTTTGCTGCAACCGCAGCACGGCCGACCATATAATATCGAGCCCTCTGTTCCTGGATCCCAACTACCAGCGTATACGCCCCGATTATTCAACTTACGCCAACCGTTTCAAAAACCGTCCTGTCGTTACAGAGGCTGTGGAACGTGTGCGGCAACGCAGGCAAGGCAAGAAAGCCAAGCCGCAGGCGGAGGCGTCAGAGTAGTCCCCCGGGATTCGGTTGTAACGTTTTTGTCGCTATTGCGCTTCTGCCGCATGGCGGATATATATTCAGTTGTGTGTTTACGCAGAAGTGACCTTTTTTGAACCTTCCCGCAGCAAATAAAAATTATCTCTGAGGAAATTTAAAATATGTCCGACCTATTTCAAAATATGTCGGACATATTTTTTGGACCTTCAAACCGGTGTGCTGCCAGGGTTTTAAGGGTGTCTCTTTTTCGGTGGATAGTTATACGAAAAATCCGGATATTCATTCGTTTGTGAATACCCGGATTTTGTTTTGGCAGTATCGTTCAGGCTAACCTGTACGTTGCTTTGCCACTTTACACTTTCTGTATTATCGAAATCGTTTGCGTAACACCGTTTTGGGTAGTGATTGTGATGGTTCCGGTGCGGTCTGCTCCGGTTTGGTTTTCCTCGAGTGTGAATTCTATTTTGAATTGCTGGCTTAAAGAACCTTGTGTGTGCTCGGCCGAAGTTTGTGCCAGCGTAATCCAACTGTCCCCTGTGGAAATGGTAGCCTTCTTGTCGTACAGATTGAAGATGATTTCGCCTGTTGTCTCGTCGGGAGCTTTTACCATTTCATACCTTACTCCTACGCCTGTAAAGTCGGTAAGTTCGTTGGGATTTTCAATATCACCGTCGGGACCGTAGTATTTTGGTCCGGGCGATACGACGTTCATCCAGCTTGCCTGTATGCAAGTTCTGCGGTGCGTGCGTCCGTCGCATTTAATGGTAAAGTAACTGCTGTTTATCTTCCCGCTTTTGTTTGGCGTGATGTACATCACCCTTTTTTGCAGCATCGAGGCGTCGGGTGTAATCTGAAAGTCGAATGTCTTGGGTGTAATCCAGTCGGCCTCGGTTGTTGCTTCCCAAGAGTCGGTACTTTGTATGATGAGTGTATCGGTGCTTTGGTCGGCATAAATCAAAGTTTTGGGCGATTCCACGTGGAAATAGTGAAATTCGCTTGTACTTTCGCTGCATGCAGCGGCACTAAACGCAATAGCGCCTAAGATTAGGAATCTTGTCAGTTTCATGATGCTTGTTTTTTGTTTTATGAAAGTATGAATATTTGTTTTTCGTATATTAGTCTTTGGTCTTATAAATGTGGAATAGAATGGTTGTTGCCCTTGCGTGTTTGTTTAATCGCTTGTTTTGTGGAGCAAGGCATATTCTGTTTTGTACAGTCCCCTGATGTCGTTACTTGTAAGCACCCGCTGAAAGTATTGCAGTCTTGTTGATTTTCCAACGAACCTTTTTATTTCCGGACACTGCGCCGCGCCTTCGAAGGCAGGGTGGGGCTGATATTCCGAGCGCACTCCGGTGCTTACCAGCTCGCCGTTGATGTATAGCGCGGGTGTGCTGTTCTGGCATGTAAACGCAATGAAGAAGTCTTTGTCTTCATTATGTTTGTATTCGAGCAAAAGGCGCTCTTCCTGGTAGCGTTCGTAAATGCGTACATATTGTTTGTCAACGGTAATTCCCCATTGCGATTGCATTATACCGTTTGTGTCGTAACCGTTGAGCGGGTAGAGCAGGTAACCGTGCTTTTCAACGAGCGTTACTTGGGGGAGCACCCATGCTGTAACGGTGAAACCGTTATGCAGCACTTCGTTGGGGTCGTAAAAGGCGTTTGTCTTTTTTGCGGAAACGATTATCTGGCTTACTGATTTTGTTTTTACCTTTTTCTTTTTCGACTTCTTTTTGCGTTTCTTGTTGTCCTGTACGGGCATTTCAACTGTAGTCTCCGTCTGCACTGTTTCGTAAACCGGTATTTGGGGGGATTTGTCCGTGGCAGCCAAATTTGTGCATGTTATATCAGACCTGTCTAACGCGGCAATGCCGTAGTTTATTTGGGAAAGGCCCTTTACGTACAACATTGCAGTTATGCCTGTCAGGATTATAGCCTTGGTGTTCATTTGGCGTATGGATTAGTACCAGTCTATGTTGGTGGAGTAGCTGCTTCGCTTATCCCATTTCAAAGCGTCGGCCAGTGTGGATGTCTTGGCACGGAAAGAAAAATTATAACTCGTAAACGGGCGCAGCACCATTGAGCATGTCATCATAAAGCAGTGCAAGTCGCGGGATAATGAGGCCGTGGTCATTGAAAGCCTGTGGTAGTTGAAGTCGTATCCCGAACTGAAGTTTATGTTCCAGCCATCGGATATTCTTATGTTGCCCGAGAAGTTGAGCGACTGTGTATACGAGAACGGATACCTCATGGTTTTGGGGTTTATCTTGCGGCTGCGGTCTTCGCGCATGGAGATACCGTAGCTTACGGATAGGGACCATGGTATTTCAAAGCGTTTGTAACCGTCATCGTCAATGCGCGATTTGCCCTTCTCCTTTTTTGCCGAGTTTTGGCTTTGGGTTAGGGTTGGGTCTACATTGCTGTCGGTCGTTTCTTCGTCTACATAGTCCTCTTCGGGAGCTTCTATGGCTGAATTTATGTCGTCTATATCTGTACTTTCTTCCTCTTTTTTCTTTCCGAACAGTTTTTTGAACGTTTGGTTGTTGAATGTATACGAAATGTTTTGCGACATTCCCTGGAAACGCCCGAAACGTCCGTAGCTCCATTCGGTTCTGTCGCCTTCAACAACGTTCCCGTTGTCATCGTACTTGTAGGCGTATGTGGCAAATACGGCCGACATGCTGAACGTGTAGTTCTTCCATAGCTTGAGTCGCAAATTGGTGTTCAGGTTGCTCCACCGTTTTGTCTTTGCAGCCATGTTGTAGGATATACGTGCCGAAAGTTCGTCGATTAGGCTTATTTTCTTTTCGCCGGTAGAGTCTTTCGAACTTTTCACTTTCATTTCGAGGTTGTTTGAAAGGCTCATCGATATACTTCCTGTTTTGCCTCTTGAAGGATAACTGAACATTCCGTTGGAGAACGGCGAGTAGGTAACGGTTGATACGTTACCGTCGCGGTCGGTCTTGACGTAAGAGTCATAATAGCCGTAACTGTCGGCTCCGAAGTCAGGAGCGTAGGTAAATGATATGTTCGGCTTCATCATGTGGCGGATAGCTATTATGCCGTCGCCGAACAGTTTGCGCCAAGGTTTGTAGAAACCGTACAGGGTGGTGTTTGCCGAAACTGACATTCGCCAGTCGTACACGTTATAGAAGCCGTAAATAGTATCGTTTACCTCGCGCTGGTTAACGTTGTCCCACTTGCGCATGATTTTGTTGGTGTACATACGGTCGTTGAACTGGAACGAGGGCGACACGTTGATGTACTTGAATATTTGGAAACTGGCCGAGACTGGTATTTGGTGGTTCATTCCGTTGCGCCAGTCCTTTATAAGGTTTGAATGCAGCAATTTGTTCTCCTTTGTGCTTATCCGGTTGCTAAGTTGTCCGGTATAGCTCATCGAGATTTTCTCATACCATTTTTGTTTCCCTCTGAGTTTTTTGCGTTTAAAGGGATAGAATCGCGAAAGTGAGATGTTGAGGTCGGGCAGTGTGAGGTCGATAGTCGAGTCGCGCATGTTTTGGTTCAGGTTCGTTGTTGCCGACAAGGTGAGTCCTATGCTCTCGAACGTATGTGAGAACGAAACACTACTGGTGCGGGTTGACTGCGTGAGTGCTTGCGGGTTGTAAAGCGAAGAAAGGTTCTTGCGTTCGTAGCTCTCGGTTGCAAAATTCACGCTTGCCGAGAAGTTTGTGTTTGGCAAGGCTTTGGAGTCCTGCCGGTGCTGCCATTGTATCTTGAAGCTGGTCGTTTTTTCGTAGTCGGGCATGTTTTTCTCGCCTTCTACGGTATTTATGTAACTCAGGAAGAAGTTACCCGAATACTTGTAGCGTGTAAGGTAGTTTGATTCCAAGTTTATACCCCACGAGCCTTTGGTATATATTTCGCCGGTAAGACGCATGTCTATGCGGTCGTTGAAAGCGAAGTAATATCCGCCGTCGCGCAGGTAGAAGCCGCGACGTGTCTCATCTCCGTAGGTTGGCATGAGGAATCCGCTCGAATATTTCTTTTTGAAAGGGAAGAAACCGTAAGGTATTGCCAGCGGCAGTGGTACGTCGGCCACCACGAGATATGCCGGGCCGAACACAACGTCCTTGCCCGGGTGTACTTTAGCTCTTGACAAAGCTATGTAAAAGTCGGGATGTTTTGCGTCGCAGGTGGTGTATCTTGCATGCTCCAGGAACAGAGTGCCGTCTTTGGCGCGTTTGGAGTTCTCGCTCCGCAGGAATCCTTCGCCCTGTTCGGTTCTTACGTTGTTGATAAAGCCTTTCTTCGTCTTGAAGTTAAAGCTCATTATGTCGCTGTCGTACTTTTCCGAACCTTGCGTGTAAATGGGAAGCCCTTCCCATTCTCCTGTCGAATCCTGAACACCGTAGGCATGTACAACCGAACTGTCGAGGTTCATTTCTATGCGTTCGGCCTTCAACTCCATGTCTTCGTATTTAACGTCGCCTTCACCGTATAGAAACGCTTTTTTCAGGCTCGCGTTGTATGTAATGGAGTCTGTAGCCGTATATTTTACCGGGGCGTCGAGGGCGTTTTTCTTGCTTTTGGATGAATCGGTTGCCGCCGTATCCGCCACGGCTGTGTCGCCGAAGGTTATAATGGTGTCGCGTCTTACTGCCGATGTGTCGATAAGAGCCGCCGCTGTGTCGGTTGGGGCTGTAGTGCTGCCTTTGCTGGCAGCAGTAGTGTCGCTACCGATTGAGGAACTGTCATTCTTATTAACGGCAGTGACACTTTTTGCCTGCGCTTTGCCGGATGTATCCGGTTTTACGGCAGGAGCAATCGTGTCGGCTATGCTGTCGCCCGTATCCGGCGTGCCGTATGGAGAGGCAATGCCGTGTGCCGGGCTTATGCCGCAAACGGAAAGTATTACTGCCGTTACGATTGCAGTGATTATCGATGTATTCTTTTTCAAAACCGGGTATTCAAAAAACGTATTACCAAGCCAATTTGCAAAATTACGAATTTCCGCCAACTCATTGCTATATGTAATCCATTTTAAGCGTAATTCACAATCTTAAATACAATCCTCCGTAAAGTTCATGGACGCTATAATTGTCAAACAGGTTTGTTGGATTGAAGAAAATACCTCTTATTATTGCCGTCAGAGTGCGCGTTTCTGGAAAAGGGGACAGGTTTGCGAGCGTGCCCGTATGTTTCGGGCGAGTGTTTGATGTAAAAACGGGTGTCTGTTTTTGTCATTGCGTACAGCCGTGGTTTTCATCCCGGTTTTAACCCCGCAAAAAATAGGTCTGAGATAATTTAAAATATGTGCCTTGTATTTTAAAATATGTCCGACCTGTTTTTTATTTGCTCCTATGTGGGTATAATTTCTTGAAAATGAGTTTTCACATTTTCCGCCCTAAAACAGACAATTCCCGTCCCGGTTTTTGATGCCCCAGACGGGGGCATCAAAAAGGCTTTTGTAACCCTGCATTAGGAAGGGGGAGGGTTTCTGTGTCGGTAAAAAATGTTTGCTGTGAAATATAAAAATCATCGGCAGGAATACCTGCCGATGATGTAACGTACAAATTGATATGTTTGTATAATTATGAGCTCTGAAAACAGTGTAATGATACAAACATTTTATGCGGTGTGACAGGTTTTTCCTTACACAAGATGTGCCACAAGGGTCTCGCGGTCTCCGGGCAGGAGGTCTATTACGGGTATTTCAATCATTGTATAACAACCCGGCTTTTGCTTCATGGAAGCACGTGCTGCGCCTACCAGGACTTGTCCGGTAAGTGCGGGATTGTTTATCGACATGTTGAAATCGAAACGCTGATTGGGCGTTTTTCCCGAAACACCTTTGCGTGTCATGTTAACACCGTGCCCCATGTCTATAAGGTCGTCTACGCAAGGCACTTTTATTACATGGGTTTCGTCGCTTGCAAAATACGGGTCTGTCTTGATGTCGTGTTCTACTTAGCCGAAGTCAAAACCGTCTTCAACATCAACGTAGACAACACGGCGATGTATTCCCGTTCCTAACGGTATGGTCATGGAAAGCGCTGCTTTTACGCCTTTAACGGCCTTTACAGCAACGGTGTGCCCCATGCTCATCCCAGGTCCGAAGTTAGTATATGTTAGGCCTTTTGGAGCAAGCGCGAGGAGCAGGGCTCTTACTACGCTGTCGCTTCCCGGGTCCCAGCCGGCCGCGATAACGGATACCTTGTTGTTGGCTTTGGCCACTTCGTCGAGGTTGCGGCGCAGTTCGGGTATCTGTGTGTGAATATCAAAACTGTCAACGGTATTTATTCCGCATGCAAGTATTTCGCGGGCGTATTCTTCAACTTTTCGTGTAGGTGTTGCAAGTATGGCAACATCGACATCTTTTAAATCCTTAATGTTGGCCGTAACATTATATGAGGCAATCTCTTCGGGTAGATTCTCTTTGCCTTTACGGCGAACGATACCGGCTATTTCAAAATCTGGGGCTTCCTGCAATGCCTGTACAGTGTAGCGTCCGATATTACCGTAACCAACTACGGCTGCTCTGATTTTTTTCATATTGTAATTATTTTAGCTAAGTTTTCCTTCAAATATTCGATTGACGGAACAAATTTATAATTTCTTACCCAAAACAAATCTGCTGCAGGGTGACAAAAATAATGGTTCAGTTAGAAAAAATCGTCTTTACGAGGGATGGTAAATTTCATAAGGTCATACATGGAACCATTGTATATATCGAAGTCAACATCTCCCTTTATCCCGTCGAGTTTACCCGCATCGGTATGTTGCCATAGTTTCCATTTTCCTTTATACCGCAGTGTGTCCACATAATAATGCGCTATCCAATAAGGGTAATCGTCGAATATGGAATCAGAAAGGTATGACATTTTAAACTTATAATAAGTGTATATTATAGGTTTAACGTTATAATGCTCCTCAACAATACGCAGCCATGTTAAAGCTTCTTTTGCCACTTGCTCCGGCGTTAAAGTGCCACGTCTCTCGAAATCCAAGACCGGTGGCAAGTCTCCTCCTTCAAGATGTACTTGTTTAAGAAAATATTCGGCCTGTTCCTTGGCCGGTACTCCCGGTACGAAATAATGGTATGCCCCGCGGATAAAACCATAGTCTTTCGCATTAAAGAAATTGTCGTTGAAATTCTCGTCGAGCAAAGAATTTCCTTCGGTCGATTTAATTATGACAAACCTTACAGGATTTCCGTTAATTGAAGCACCGCGCAATTTTCGCCAATTTATCTCTCCCTGATAATGCGAAATGTCTATTCCTTGTATGGAATAGCCGTTTGGATATTTTGTGTCGCCGTAAAGGGCTTGCCAGCGAAAGTTAACCGGATTTACGAACAAATAATAGAAAACGAAAGTATACAAAGCAGCGATAAAGATACCGCCACACCATAAAACCCATGCAGGCCACTTACTTAGCTTCTTTATAAATCCAACATGGCTTTTGGTTTTGTATCGCGTGTATCGCTTTCTTTTTCTTGCCATTTCTTTCATATCAAAAAATTAAGTTCTCCTCCTGCCGGACACAGCCGCAGGCGCAGAACTTAATTTTTTATCACTATATGCAGTTTATTAAATGCTTTTTATACCGTAAAGCCTTCTCATTTGAAGAGTGTGCAAAAATTTATTTTAAGCACAGCTTTACCGCACTTTTATTTCCCGCGTTCCAATTGAAGCGTTTTAGTGGGCTGGTCGCATACTTCAGTAGGCCCAAAATACTGGATAGGACCGGGATATACGAAGCAGGTGTTGCGACGCCATTCTTCGCGGTGTGCGGCAAACTCTTTGAACGGAGCAGCTTCCAGTTCTACCAGCGCTTTCTTGATAACGGGCTTCATCTGGCCGTTGCGACGCTCCATATTAAGCATCATTGTAATAGGAACACCGCCAGCTATCCATTCTTCAGCGGGGGCAGTTGTATTGTTTACGATAGCCATGTATCCGGTTTTTCCGTTAGCCATAAGTTCTGAAGCACTTATGCCGAGAGCATAGCAATAGTCGGCATCGTAATTTGAAGGAGCGGCACAGCGTCCTTCGTATCCGAAGAAGTGGTGCTGTGGAGCAAACTTGCCAACGTATTTGCCTTCTGCTTTCCATTGTGCGAGTTTTTTGCCTACCATTTCCGAAAGAAGTTTTTCGGTCTCGATTAGAGAAACCTGTACATTTCCGTGCGGGTCACGTTCCATAGTCAACTGTTTGGCTACGCCTTCGGGAAGTGAAGCGTACACGGTAGCATTCTCTCCGTTGAGCTTCGTCTTAATCCATTCGTAGTGGTCAGCCGGAGACACTTTCTGGCCTTCTTCGCTTGCCAGCAGGTCATTGAGCTCGGCGATGAGACGTTTTATTGCCGGAATGAATTCAATAAGTCCTTCGGGAATGAGCACGGTTCCGAAATTATTGCCTTCAGCAGCGCGGTCAGCAACAGTTTGTGCTATATAGGTTACGATGTCGTCCAATGTTTGGTTCTTTTTTTCGACCTCTTCCGAAACGATAGTTACGTTGGGATGACATTGCAGTGCGCATTCAAGAGCTATGTGCGAAGCAGAGCGACCCATGAGCTTTATGAAATGCCAGTACTTGCGTGCCGAAGCCGCGTCGCGCTGGATGTTGCCGATAAGCTCTGAATATGTTTTTGTAGCAGTGTCGAATCCGAAGCTCGTCTCAATCTGCTTGTTCTTCAAGTCTCCGTCAATGGTTTTCGGGCAGCCGATAACCTGTATTCCGTAGCCTTTGGCAGCATAATATTCAGCAAGTACGCAGGCGTTTGTATTTGAATCGTCACCACCAATTATTACCAAAGCCTTGATTCCGAGTTCGCGTATTATCTCATAACCTTTTTCGAACTGTTCTTCTTTTTCAAGCTTTGTACGGCCTGAACCAATCATGTCGAAGCCGCCGGTGTTGCGGTATTCATTTATTATATCAGCAGTAAGCTCTTTGTATTTATGGTCAACGAGTCCGCCCGGGCCCAATATAAATCCATAAAGGCGGTTTTCGGGATTCAGGCGCTTAATTCCATCGAACAAGCCGCAAATCACATTGTGACCGCCGGGAGCTTGCCCGCCCGAAAGTATGACACCTACGTTCATTTTGGGATGTGTCGTAGGTTCACCTTCAACAAATTCTACGAGAGGAAGGCCGTAGGTGTTGGGGAACAATTTCTTGATTTCTTCCTGGTCGCCCACACTCTGTGTCGGTTCACCCTCTTTTACTTTCACATTGCCTCGTAAAGCCTTAGGCAACTTGGGGCTGTAAGCCTCGCGTGCTATTTGCAATACACTTTTTTCCATTTATATGAAGTTTAAATTTGTTTGTGCAAAGGTAATGAATTATTGAACAAATAACAACCCGCAGAAAATTTGTTTTTACCAATTATATCTTGTGTAAGATACGTAATGAATGATGTTTTATTAAACTTCTCGGAATTTGAAACCGCGGTCGCCGTGACGCATGAACCATGGGTGGGTAACAAAAAGATACAGAGCTACAGAAAGCAATATGAGTACGAGAGCCGTTTCCAATGCTACTGGTATCATCAAAGCCAAAACGAGTCCTAAGGCGTATCCGCATTCACGCGAAAGCATGTAAGTGTTTTGTGCCGTACCTCTCTGGCAATGCCCGGTAAGTTTCAGGAAATAGAGCAGGAAGCGTGTAGAAGCGAGCGATATTCCGGCTCCGAACATGAATGAAGCTACCTTATAATATGTGTCGGCGTCCCTTACTATGATAATAAGCAGTGCGAAAAACGCGCATAGCAGGCCCGAAACTATTTCCGCCCGCATGTCGGCGTTGCGAAACACAGCCTTACGCACTACGTTGGCAGTTATTGTGCCTGCTGCTGCAAATGCCCAGAAAAGCCACGAGCCGAAAGCCATTATAACAACTCCTGCGGGAATCGATATAAGCAGAAGATTAAGAAACGGGACAAAATCGTTTTTTTGCCAAAAGCGGTCAAGCCCGAAGATACCCGGGTGGATTGGAGCACGGAAAGGAACTTTCAGGCTGGAAACCAGCGCTATAGACGCCGCCAGCATTGCAATACCGCAGAGCAACATCACGTTGAAATTGAATTCTTCCATCAGGAAATACCCCAAGCCTGCTCCGCACGGAACGGCTATCAAGGCCGACCACGCAAAGGAATAATCCGATGATGTGCGCGACTCCGACACTGAAAGGTCGTTGAGCAGAGTGCTGCCCAATGTTACTTGGGCAAGTCCGAACATCATTCCTTCAAGAAAGCGCACCAAAGCCACGACTTCAACGCTTTTGTCGAAATACATCAGGGCTGTAGCTACTACCATGGCGATGAGCGACACCCGGTAAACGTTCTGCCTGCGGTATTTGTCCACAAGGAATGCGCCTACAGGGCCGGGAATAAACAATCCCAGCATGTACGCGATATTAAAAAAAGATAATGCCTCCGAAGAAGGCATTACGCTCGAGGATTGTTCCGATAAAGCTACAAACTGCATTACAACAGTGCTAACCAGCAGGAAATTTGCCGTGCACATACAATGTTTCCTTCGTTCGCACAAAGACATTTGACGTGATTCGTTGTTTCCCATGTCATTCATAACGCCTTAAGCGGGTTTAGGTTTAAATGTATATAAATAAAGAACGCTTGAAACCTTATTGCTTCGTTAATATTGTTCATCCTTGTTGGGGAAGCTGCCGCTGCGCACGTCGCTTATGTAATTTCCTATGGCGTCTGTCATTATTTTATGCAAATCGGCATAACGTCGCAGGAACTTCGGGGCGAATCCGTTGTTCTTTCCCAGCATGTCGTCCACCACAAGCACCTGCCCGTCTACTTGCGAGCCTGCACCTATGCCTATTGTCGGCACGGACACCTTGTTTGTAACCTCTGCGGCCAGGGCAGCGGGTATCTTTTCAAGCACTATGCTGAAGCAGCCGGCCTCTTCCAGGCATGTTGCGTCGTCAAGCAGCTTCATGGCTTCGGCTTCGCCGCGTGCGCGTACTCCGTAACCTCCGAACTTGTGTACGCTTTGGGGGGTAAGTCCGAGATGTCCCATAACCGGTATCCCGGCATCGACAATAGCTTTCACCGTATCGGCTATTTCCTTGCCGCCTTCAAGTTTCAAGGCGTCGCAACCGCTCTCTTTCATCATGTGTATGGCGTTGCGCAGGGCTTCTTCCTTACTTACCTGGTATGAACCGAAAGGCATGTCGCACACCACGAGTGCATGCTTAACAGCACGCGCAACGCTTTGTGCATGGTAAATCATCTGCTCTACTGTTATGGGGAGGGTAGTGTCGTTGCCGGCCATTACGTTCGAGGCCGAATCGCCCACCAGTATTACGTCTACTCCTGCTTCATCCACTATGCGTGCCGTAGTATAGTCGTAAGACGTAAGCATGGCTATTTTCTTGCCCTCGTTTTTCATGGCAACGAGGCGCTGCGTTGTTACAGGACGCTCTTCGTCCGAAATATAACCTGACATCCTTGTATAGTTTTGTAATATGCGGGCAGCAGCGTTGCTTCCGGCATTCCGGCCGCAGGGGGCTGCAAATCCGGGTGCAAAATTACACAATTAATTTAATTCAACATCTGCCGCACGCTTCAAAGGCCGTTTCAAGCCCCTTTATCGTAAAATTCGAGAAATCAGGTATTACCAAATCGGCATATTTCCCAACGGTTTCGGGCGTGTTAGTTGTGGAAAGCCCCAGCACGAAAGAACCCGAAGCCCCGGCGGCTTTCAGACCGTTTATGGAATCCTCTGCCACAACGCACTGGCAGGGCTCGAAGCCAAAGTATTTTGCCGCCGTTATGAAACAGTCGGGCGAAGGCTTTGATTCGCAATAATCTTCTGACGTGAAAACGCGGTCGAACATGGTGGCTATTTCGGGACGCAAGGCGTAGACGCGGTTCATCTTGGCGTTGTCGGAACTTGTGACGACGGCCGTTTTAATGCCGCTGTCGCGCAATGCCTGCACAAAGGCCGGTGCGCCGGGAATATAATCATAACGCATGGTTTTCTGCGCCTCGTCCAGGTTGTGCCTTATGGATTCCTGCACTGCGCTGTCGGGGAAGTATCTGTCAAATACATCCGTGAGCGACTGTCCCTTGATTCGCGTTGCAAAGTCTTTTTCTTTGGGCAAATAGTGCCGCGCCACGTCTGCCCAGAACTCCGTGTACTGTTCCTCGGTATCGACGATAACTCCGTCGAAGTCGAAAAGAACGGCTTTCAATCCTTTATGCATTGTTTACTTTTTTGCATGCAAAGTTATAAGAAACATCCCATTTACCGGCAGGTCCAAATGGCAAAAAACTTCGGCAGCATGCCCCACGTTCAACATTGAAAAAAGCTGCCGGTAATGCGCATATCCTACAGTCGGAAAGAAATGTTAAATTTTACCGGTTCTTACCCCTTTTTCAGCCCCTAAAAACCTACCTGAAAACCGGGATTTTAACCTCTGCGAAAATAGGTCAGACATATTTTAAAATACAAGGCACATATTTTAAAATTCCTGCCTTGTATTTTTTCTTTGCTCAGAGCTGTGTTTTAACATTCCGTTCCGCATTTGTCTGTATTTGTACGTAAAGGAGATTTTTTGTGCGAACAGATGGCAGAAACCCTACCTTGCTCCATATTCGGCATGACAAATTTGCCTGTTGCCGGGAACTGGCTTGTTGGCACTGTTTTTGCTGTGTATTATGCTAAAAGAAAGGAGCTTTCAGCAATGGCATTCATAGATTATTACAAAATAATGGGTATTCCTAAGGATACTCCGCAGAAAGACATACGTGCCGCATATACCCGGCGCGCAAAACAGTTCCATCCCGACCTGCACCCCGACGACCCAAAGGCAAAGGCCAAATTCCAAGCGCTGAACGAGGCGTATGATGTGCTCAACGACCCCGAGAAACGCAGGAAATACGACCAGTATGGCGAGAACTGGAAGCAGGCGGAAGCATTCGGAAATGCAGGTGGGGCAGCCGGCGGTGCATACGGCGGCGCAGGAGGATTCGAAGGTTTTGACTTCAGTCAGTTCGAACAAAGCGGCGGAGGGTTCTCCAGCTTCTTCGAGCAACTGTTCGGAGGCGGCCGCAGGCGCGGCTCGCGCGGCGGCGGTTTCAGTGGATTCACAAACAGTTATGGCACACGCCCTGATGCCGACGCAAGGGCTACGGTGAACATTGACATGTACACGGCACTGCTGGGCGGCGAGATAATATTGCAAACCCAGAACAGCAAACTGCGCCTGCGTGTGAAACCCGGAACACAGCAGGGAGCAAAGGTGCGTCTGAAAGGCAAGGGATACGACAAGGGCGACGGAACGTTCGGCGACCTTATAATAACGTACAATGTTACGCTTCCAACATCGCTCAACGACCGCCAGCGCGATTTGCTGGAACAAATGCGGAGCGCAGGAAACTGAACATGGCATTACATGCCGCATGGCACAACAAACCCGGAGGCGAAAAAAAGTTCATTCGCCTCCGGGTTTTGCATTTAAGGCCGGCTTCAACGGGATTCCAACAAGTATTTTTATTAACTTCGCGGCTACTAATGTCTATATATCCGAAAACATGAAAAATCTCTTATTCGCAGCTTTCGTTATGCTTGCACTAACTTGCTCTTGCACCGACAAGAACAAGGAAGCCGCAACCATAGCGCAAGCCGACAGCACGGCAACAGAGACCGATGGGCCGACAATCGACCGCAACCACGAAATAACCGTTCTCGACACGATAGAATGGCGCAACAACACTTATTATGCCGACATTCACCGCTATCCGGTTGACGACAGCACAAATATCATTAAAGACGAAATGGGCGACATGTATGCCGATAACTGCATTGACTTGAAAATCACATGCGGAGGCAAGGTGTTCTATGAAAATACTTTCAGGAAATCCACTTTCCGCCAGCAGCTGCCCGACGAGTTTTACGGCAAATACAGGCTCAACGGACTTGTGTTTGACAAAATAGTTGACGGGAACCTCCAATTCGCTGCCAGTGTGGGAAACCCGTCGCAAGACGACGAATACATACCTTATAATATAATAATATCTTCGAACGGAAGCATGTCGATAACAAAAGCAATAGACCTCGACACATCGTCAAAGTCAGATGAGTGACAAACAAAAAAGGGCATTGAGCCGTATTGGCTCTTGCCCTTGCGATATATAAAAAGCGAAGCCGTTCCCGGCAACGAAATGTGCCGTCCGGGAACGGCTTTACTGTTTTTCTGAATTGGCAGCGACCTTGGAACTGTCGGGATATTCCTTATAAACGTACTTTATCGGCTTTTCCTGGCCCGGTTGGCCAAGAAGCAGCGTATCGCCCTGCAAACTTACAATATCGAAAGTGTCACACTCGGGCTTCGCGTCTTTTTGGAAAATGTTTTGTTTGGCAAGCACAAGATTTGCGTCAGAAATTTTCCACTTTGTATAAACCATGTTAGAACTGTTGCGCGCTATTGTGCCGGCAGAACCGTCGGCACTAAGGCTGAAACCTTCGGCAACGGAATCGCTTTCGATTCCGTCTTTAATCCAACGCCCTACGAGCGATGAGATGTCTATCGCTTTGACTACCTGCTTCCTGTCGCTCGACAAAACTACGGCAATCTGGTTGCCAACATCGAAATTTCCTATTATGTTACCGATTTTCTTGGCTTCAACGATGTCGAAATGCTGCGGGTCTTTTCCCGGCACTATCAAATCGAGGATTGAGTCGGTTCCTTCAGCCCCGGCCAACCCGAAAACAACGGTATCATTCTTGGAAAATTTGACTTCTGTGCTATCCTGAAGAATATCAGCCTTGCTTTTATCTGAATTTCCGCATGACAATACCACGTCCAGCGCACAGCAAACTGCAACAACAATAAACAATCTGTTCATTCCTATTCCTTTTGTTTTTTCTTTCTGTTCTCACCCCGCAGTAATTCGGAGCAATGTGTCAGGCCTTTTACATAGGCAAAAATATCTTATTTCCGAGATATTACATATCTTCGTACCTAAAAAACATTTAAATGGACGCATTAAAGATTATAGACAAATATTATAATGACAATCCCGAGTTAAAGGATTTGCTTTTAATTCACAGCAGGCTTGTTACTGAAAAGGCCCTGTTCCTCGCGCAGAAACATCCGGAACTCGACATCGATACAGCTTTCGTTGCAGAGGCAGGAATGATACACGACATAGGTATATTCCTTACCGACGCGCCAAAGATACATTGCTTTGGCAAAGAACCGTATCTGTGCCACGGGCTGCTCGGAGCAGAGCTAATGCGCCGCGAGGGCTTTCCGCGCCATGCACGTGTGTGCGAGAGGCATACAGGCGCCGGACTTACGTGCGACGAAATAGTAAGGCGCGAGCTTCCTTTACCGCATTATGATTTCCTGCCGGAAACGATAGAAGAAAAACTCATTTGCTTTGCCGACAAGTTCTTCTCTAAAACGCGCCCTACACAAGAAAAAACGCTTGACGAGGCGCGCCGCTCGATAGCACGCTTCGGCGAAGAAGGCGCACTTCGTTTTGAAGGTTGGGTAAACAAATTCATGTAACATCATACTATGGATAATAGAAATTTTGTTTTTCCTTTGTCCCTGCGCTCGCCTTTTGCTACATTTGAATAATATAGATAGCGGCTCGGCATAGCCAAATGTGAGAAACTTCGTTTTTCCTTTGTCTCTGCGCTCGCCTTTTACTATATTTGCTTTGAGTTAAATTTAAAAATACGAGATTATGAAAAAGTTTGTATGCACTGTGTGCGGCTATGTTTATGACCCTGAGGTAGGAGACCCCGAAAACGATATAGCTCCGGGCACTCCGTTTGAACAATTACCGGAAGATTGGGTATGCCCATTATGCGGCGTAGGAAAAGAAGATTTTAAAGAAGAAGACTGATACTGCCATAATATCTTTGTGGCTTTAAATAGTTAGACAAACATTGTAACCTGCATTCATGTAGGAACAATAATTAAGCAGGCAAGGCATTTTAATTAAAGAATGCCTTGCTTGTTTTTTATTACTTAACGCGGTTTCCTTTGCCGTCCAGCAAGACACTATATCCATTTTCGTCTTTGCAAAGGAACAAATCCGCATTTACGGCCTTAATTTCCGAGAAAGAGGGTGGGGTGATAATATGCCCGTCGGAAGACATTAATCCATACCAACCTAAATCTGTTTGATAGAACAGGTTTTTGTATATGTCTTTTATATTAACAGGTTCAGATGATATTACTAATATATCGGATGGTCGCACGTTGGATTTTGTCTGTGTTTTTCGAGCAGTTTTCAGTAGGGTTTTCATGGGCGTGAAAATATGTGCCTTGTATTTTAAAATATGTCTGACATATTTTGAATTATGTCAGACATATTTTTTGTTTGCTCCCACGTGGGTTTAACGGTATGAAAATCAGTTTTCACTTTTTAAGTTTGAAAACGGACATTTTATCCTTGTTTTTCGTATGCTGTCGGCCAATGCTCGCGAAAAGCGGTCTCCTTCTTTTAGTGTAAGGTGGTTGCCGTCGGTTGTGCGGTAATCTTCGTGCGAAAAATCGAAGAACCAGACGCCTTTTTCATGCGCCAGCTGTTGCATTCTTTTGGAAAAGTCTTTGCAAACTTTATTTTCCAAATCAAGCATAGGTTTGGAAACAGGTATCCGCACAAGGTAAACATCTCCACGCTTGCTTAGTTCGGTTATAAGTTGCCTGCAAACATGTTCGCGCGACGTACTATAAACAAACTGCGCGGCACGTCCTTCATAGACAGCGAGCCTTGCTTTTACTCTTTGGCGCCATTCTTCTTCATTCCTAGGTTCGTAATAAACTTCGGTTCGCCCGTACCGGTTTACGTATGAATATGTAGGGAATGGCGTAAACCAGCTGCGTGTAAAGTTTTTTACGATGAATTCCAGGTTGGGGCGTGAACTTACCGAGCGCAACGATAGCTCTGGAGGCGAAACAACCCCGTCATCAAACGACCATGGGTCTACTGCCAATATGAAGTAATGCTTTTGTCCGTCGTAGGGTAAAAGTTTCTTTCGTATTGCTTCAACGTAATACGGATTATAGGAAGATATATCTAAATGGAAGGCGAAATTATACAAGTCAGGCGTATATAACTCCTCAAGGCATTCATTCAGTATCAGCGGATTTACGCTTTGTGCGGCGCGCGAAGTGCCGATGACGAGTGAATGCTGCCGCGGGGTGATAATGCGAGGATATATATCGCCTATGCGGCCGGCCGGTATAGCCATGAAAGCTATGACAAGAAAGCAGACCGTAATGCCGCACATGCAAGTTGTAAGTAAGATGAAACGCTTCATGACAAAAATATTAGAACTGGAAATAGATAAACGTTTCCGACTCTCCTCCGAAAACCACAATGGCAACGGCAATGATTACATAAACGCAACGCCGTGCAACACACGGTAACCTGCGTAAACATCCTGTTGCATGGCCGTCGGGGAGGGTTCTGTATTCAGCCAGCAACAGCAATGCCGACGCCATAACGGCTATTGCCATTGCTTTCAATCCCGACGGTAGCGCGGCAATGTTTTCAAAGCCTCCCAAAGTGAACATGCGTCCGAGGTAGCCGAAAGCATCTTCCATGCTTGCCGAACGGAAAATAATCCAGCCAATGAAGACGCAGACGAATGTCAACATACGGCGTGCGGGCAAGGCAACCTTTATACGCTCGAGAAATGAGAACGGTATGAACAGCAGGGCATGGAACAATCCCCAACATATAAATGTGTAGGCCGCTCCGTGCCATAGCCCCGACAGGAAAAACACGACGAAAACATTCCGCCACGTCTTGAATGTACCTTTCCTGTTTCCGCCCAAAGGTATGTAAATGTAGTCGCGAAACCATCCGGTAAGCGACAAATGCCACCGCCGCCAGAAGTCAGCTATGCTGCGTGCAAAGTAAGGAGCACGGAAGTTTTCCTGCAACTCTATGCCGAACAGCTTTGCACTTCCTACTGCAATGTCTGAATAACCGGAGAAATCGCCGTATATCTGCAATGTGAACATCAAACCTCCGATGATGAGAGCCACGCCGCTGGCTTCGTGCCAGTTGTCGAATATGGGGGTTACTACCTGCGCGCAATTATCGGCTATTACCATCTTCTTGAACAGTCCCAGCAAAATGCGGCGTAAGCCTTCAACTGCATTGGCATATTTGAACGTGCGCGGGGAGGTGAACACCGGCATCATGCGTGTAGCCCTTTCGATTGGGCCGGCCACAAGTTGCGGAAAGAAGCTGATAAAAGCGGTGAACGCTACCAAATCGCGCGTTGCAGGCATACGTCGCCTGTAAACGTCTATGCCGTAACCGATGGCTTGGAATGTATAAAAACTTATACCGGCCGGCAGAAGCAAGTTCAAAAGCACCGGGTGCGTTGCGAAACCTAAGTGTGTGCATACATCCGCAAAACTTTGCGCAAAGAAATCGTAATATTTGAAAACGCACAGCACTCCTGCGTTTACCAGAACGTTCAAAACATTGTATGCTGCCCCGCTTTTGCCGCGGTTAATACTGCGGTCAGTAGCAAGAGCGAGAAAAAAACTGCTGACGGTAGTAAATGCGATGAGCAAAAGGAACCTGACATCCCACCATCCGTAAAACAGATAGCTTGCAAGCACTATAAGCACGTTTTGCAGGCGGTAACTGCGCCTAAGCGCCCAATATATCAGGAAAACGCAAGGCAGGAAAAGCAGGTAGGCAAAGGAATTGAAAGCCATCGTTAGTTGTCGGCGCAACGGTTCATCACGCCAAAATGCCTGAAAGGTATGTGATATTAAAATTATTTGGCAAAATTACATAAAGAAGTGCGCAAGGGCAAACGAAAACGCAAGTTTTCGGCAACACCGGGCACGGGTCTTTTTTTCCTAATTAGCCAGCGTGGTGCAGGATAAGATACACATTCCTTGCCTAAGCATTTAATAACCTTGAATTGTATTATAACGATTTTTAAAGATATAGAGAACCACCGTTTTACGTTAGTCCGCAACGATTAAGTTAGCTGTTTATTAATATAAAATCCTTGTAAATAGGTATTGTATGTAAGTTTTAAGGCCTTTACCTTTGAAACATGAATACGTGAAATGTTATAATTGTATAAAAGCAAATGAAACAGAAACATGAGTTTAAGAGTGTTGTTGCGGAAACGTTGCTTATTCCTCTTTACATGAGGGCAAAGGAAAGCCGCCGCAGCAATCCTATCCTGAAGGACAAAGTCGCAGAAGAACTGGTTGAAAGTCTGGAGTATGATTACACTCGTTTCGACAAGGCGAAATTGAGCGAAGTAGGGTGTGTTGTTCGTGGATGGTATTTCGACGGCGCAGTTAGGCGTTTCGTCGACAGCCATCCCAATCCTGTCGTGGTGAACGTAGGTTGCGGACTTGATACACGTTGCCAGAGGATCGCAAGTAGCAAAGGAGTTTTTTACGACATGGATTTGCCCGAAGTAATAACACTGCGTCGCCAATTGATTCCAGAGCAGCTCGGAAACCCTTACGTTCCGGCTTCTTTGTTGGATAGTGACTGGCTGGACGTTTTGAAGGCAAAACATCCCGGTTGCGATTTTATTTTTGTGGCCGAAGGTGTGCTGATGTATTTTTATGAGGAGCAGGTAATTAATTTTCTGCACCAGATAGCCAGTCGTTTCAAGGGCGGCGAGCTCTGGTTTGATGTATGCGGCACAATGATGAGCCGACACGGGGTAAAACCCGATTCTCTCCGCAGCCATGAGGCAGAGATACGTTCAGGACTGAGCGATGGGCGTGTGGTGGAACAGTGGGAACCTTCGCTGCAACTTATAGAACAAGCCAATTACATGCGTTTTTTCCGTTCACGGTGGGGATTTTTCTTCGGTCAGGTGCTGGGACGTTTCCCGCGGTTGTGTTACAAGTTCAGTTCTTTGCTTGGATATAAAATATTGTAGTGTACAATCACGGCAACGATACAGGATAATAAAACCATATACTTTAAGTGTAAAATTCGTGTGTCCTTATTTGTCTGCGGTTTTAAGATACTTTTAGAACGGGTTTTCAAGAGGCAAAAAATATGTCTGACATATTTTAAAATAGGTCAGACATATTTTGAATTATGTG
>URSZ01000018.1 GCA_900550635.1 uncultured Prevotella sp.
GGGCCTACTTTCCCTATTATTCCCGCAACGGGCGATACTATGCTTTGCCTAATGTCGCAACGGCCGAGCAATTTATTGAGTGATGAAAGGTTGTCGTTGGGCGAAACTTCGCGGCATATTATTTCGTCGCCATTGAATACTGCCGATTTTGCCGCCGAGTTGCCTATGTCGATTACCAGCTCCATCTATCGTTTCGCGTAAGTTTTTTAGGCCAATGCCTTGAAATCAGTTTTTCATAAGTTTCTCGAAGAAGTCGTCGAGGTCTTTGTCGAGGTCTTTCATTATTTCGTCGCCTATGAGGAAAGTGTCGTCATCCACTATATACAACTCCGAAAATGTTTCGCTGTCTTCGTCGGATAGGGTAAAGGTGAAAGGCTTCATTATTCCCATGCCGAGCAGAGTGGGGCGCATTTCCTCGAGACACCGGCGCAGCACCGGCTGTATGTCAGCAAAGAACGTCTCGCTGTTGTTGCCAATCCAGTCTTCCACAACGCAACGGTTGAGTTCCCTGTCGTTGTCGTCGTAAGCCAGCATGTCGCCCGTGTCCTGGTTTACCTTAAGTATGATGTCGGTCATGGGCAGTGCTTCGCTTGCCGGAGGAAATTTGCCGGCTATTTTGTTTATGGCACGTTTGATTTGCTGTATGGTTTTTTCGCTTGCTTTCATAGCTTTAACGACACATAGGTGCTTTATCCGCCAAAAGTACAACTTTTTTCGCTTACGTTCGGGAACGTATTGGTGAAAAAGAGTATAATGTGTGCATTTCGTGGCAAAAACGCACTCTGCTGTTACGTTTTTTCGTTGTGCGTTTTCACTCCGGTTTTCACACCGTCTGAATTATGTGCCTTGTATTTTGAAATATGTCTGACATAATTTAAAATATGTCAGACATATTTTTTATTTGCTCATAAGGGGGGTAACACGTTGGAAAAGAGTTTCCGGATTCGGCTCTGAAAAAAGCACTTTTTCAGTGGAAATTTTACATGCTTTACATGTCTGCTTAGTTGCCCGCCACGGAAATAGGAATATTTTCTTGGAGTGGTGTACTTATGCCTTGCGGCTACAGCCCCACGGATTTTTCAAGCCGCCCGTTCCTTACCGACAGCGCCCACAGTCCGGCAAACGTAAGCACGCCGTTGAGCAACAGCAGTTCGTAACCGAAATGATAACCGAAACTCCGCACCAGCACCACGTTCAACACGTAACATATCACGGGTGCGGCTATCGCCACGTAAGGAACGTACTTGTCGTTCGGCACGCGGCGCGTGAACATGCCGAACACGAACAGTCCGAGCAGTGGGCCGTAGGTGTACGACGCCATGGTGTATATCGCGTCGATGACGCTCGTGGAGTTTATGGCCTTGAAGGCTACTATGAACAGTATGAAAGCAAGCGTAACTCCGATGTGCACGTACCGGCGCGTGCGCACGGCGCGTTCGGGTGAATATCCCTTGCGCTCCACACCGAGGATGTCAATGCAGAAACTCGTTGTAAGAGCCGTAAGCGCCGAATCGGCGCTGGAAAATGCTGCCGCCACTATGCCAATCATGAACAGCACCGGCACGAGCATGCCCAGATAGCCGCCTGCTGCAAGCATGGGCAGAAGGTCGTCGCTGTGTTCGGGTACGGTTATGCCGCTCTGCGCGCAATATCCGTAGAGCAGCACTCCCAGTGCGAGGAACAGTATGTTCATCGGCAGGAAGGCAATGCCGTAGCACGTCATGTCCTTTTGTGCGTCGCGCAGGTTCTTGCACGACAGGTTTTTCTGCATCATGTCCTGGTCAAGCCCGGTCATGACAACAACTATGAACATTCCGGCCAGGAATTCTTTCCAGAAAAATTGTCCGCTCTTCCAGTCGTCAAACACGAATACCCTTCCGTGCGGGTTGTTGCTCACGTAATTTACCACACCCTGCGCGTCGAGACCCATCTTTCCGGCCACAATCACCAGTATGGCGAACAGGGCCACTACCAGTGCCAGTGTTTGCAGCGCGTCGGTCCACACAAGAGTGCGTACCCCGCTTTTGCGGGTGTACAGCCAGGTGAAGAACAGCGTAACAACTACTGTAACCTCATACGGTATGCCTAACGAGTCGAACACGAAGCGTTGCAGCACAAGGCATACTATGTATAGCCTCGCCGCCGCGCCCGTTAGCTTGCTTATTATGAAAAACGACGCGCCCGTCTTGTGGCTCGACAGGCCGAAACGCTTGTTCAGATAATCGTAAATGCTTGTAAGCCGCAGTCTGTAATAAATAGGCAGCAGCACATAGGCCACAAGCAGGTAGCCTGGTACGAAGCCGAGGCACATCTGAAGGTACGACATGTTTGCGTCCCGCACCATGCCGGGCACACTTACAAACGAGGCACCCGAAATCGACGTCCCTATCATGCCGAAAGCCACAAGCCACCATGGCGACTGCCGGTTGCCGCGGAAGAAAGCGTTGTTGTCACCGCTTTTGGATGTGAAATGCGAAATAAGAATCAGTACGCCAAAATATGCCAGCACTACGATAACGGCCGTGTATGCACTCATAATTATATATGTTTAATTGTTGTATGAAAAAGACGACATATATAATAATGTATGCTGCCCGCGTTCCGGCAAAGCCGCACTAAATGCCGTTCGTCCGCAAAATTAAGTTTTTTTTTTGTTTCCGGGCACGTTTTGCCGCATGTTTGCCGCAGCTCCGCACATTATATTATATGTAAATGCCGGCAAGGAAGGGCAGGCGGGCAGACAATCTTACCTTGCCGCAGCACATGACAAATCGGCAGGCCGCCGGCCGGCCTTTTCGTTCACTCGAGGCAAGGGTTCGGAGCAAAGAAAAAATTAGTGGCTCGGATTTTAAAATCCGAGCCACTAATTTTAAAATCCAAGGCACATATTTTTTGCCGCATGAAATCGGGACTTGCGCGTGTCTGTTTTCACACCACCGGAAACGTCCACGAAAGCCTGCCAAAATGACACCCGCATAAAATTCCGCCACGTGCCGGGCGGTTTGGCACGGTTTTGGCATTGTAATAAGCAGACGCGCAAAACGCAGAATAAAATAGCAGGAAATTCTATAAAACAATAAATCTAAAAAATAAGAATCATGAACATCAAACCATTGGCAGACAGAGTATTAATTGCTCCTGCAAAGGCAGAAGAGAAAACAGTAGGCGGAATCATCATTCCCGATACGGCAAAGGAAAAACCGCTGCAGGGTGAAGTATTGGCAGTAGGTAACGGTACAAAAGACGAAGAAATGGTGCTCAAGAAAGGCGACACCGTTCTTTATGGCAAGTACTCCGGCACCGAAATCGAACTTGACAACGAGAAATACCTCATCATGCGCCAGAGCGACGTGCTCGCAGTTCTCGGTTAATAAAACAACACAAACAATAAACAATATAAAACACTGAAACATCATGGCTAAAGAATTAAAATATAATGTAGAAGCCCGCGAAGCCCTCAAAATGGGTGCTGACGCATTGGCTAACGCAGTAAAGGTAACCCTCGGCCCGAAAGGCCGCAACGTCGTTATCGACAAGAAATTCGGCGCACCGCGCATTACCAAGGACGGTGTAACCGTTGCCAAGGAAATAGAACTCGACAACGCATTCCAGAATGCAGGCGCACAGCTCGTAAAGAGCGTTGCAAGCAAGACCGGCGACGACGCAGGCGACGGAACTACAACAGCAACCGTTCTCACCCAGGCAATCCTGCACGAAGGAATGAAGAACGTTGCAGCAGGTGCAAACCCCCTCGACATCAAACGCGGTATCGACAAGGCTGTTGCTGCCGTTGTTGGGGACATCAAGGCACAGGCCGAGAAAGTAGACCAGAGCTATGAGAAAATAGAGCAGGTTGCTACCATTTCGGCTAACAACGATCCCGAAATCGGCAAGCTCATTGCCGACGGAATGCGCGCGGTATCCGTAAACGGCGTTATCACCATAGAAGACGCAAAAGGACGCGACACTGTACTCAAGACCGTTGAAGGTATGCAGTTCGACCGCGGTTACCTCTCACCCTACTTCGTAACCGACGCAGAGAAAATGCAGTGCATAATGGAGAAGCCCTACATCCTTATCTACGACAAGAAGATTTCGAGCCTTAAGGACTTCCTCCCCATCCTCGAACCGGCTGTACAGAGCGGACGCCCGCTGCTCGTAATAGCAGAAGACGTAGACTCTGAAGCACTCACCACGCTCGTTGTCAACCGTCTGCGTTCGCAGCTCAAGATATGCGCAGTCAAGGCTCCAGGCTTCGGCGACCGCCGCAAGGCCATGCTCGAAGACATCGCTATCCTCACCGGCGGCGTTGTAATCAGCGAGGATAAAGGTCTGAAACTCGAACAGGCTACAATCGAAATGCTCGGAAGCGCTGAGAAGGTAACAGTAAGCAAAGACGTTACAACCATCGTAAACGGCGCAGGCAGCAAAGACAACATAGCAGAGCGCATAGCTCAAATCAAGAACGAGTTGGCTAACACCACTTCTACCTACGACAAGGAGAAACTCCAGGAACGCCTTGCCAAACTGTCGGGCGGTGTATGCGTGCTCGAGGTAGGTGCTGCTTCGGAAACCGAACAGAAAGAGAAGAAAGACCGTTGCGATGACGCACTCTGCGCTACACGTGCTGCTATCGAAGAAGGTATCGTAACAGGTGGCGGCGTGGCTTACATTCGCGCACAGAAAGCACTCGAAGGCCTTAAAGGCGACAACGCTGACGAGAACACAGGTATAGCAATCGTTCGCCGCGCAATCGAAGAACCGCTCCGCCAGATATGCTCAAACGCAGGCCTTGAAGGCGCAGTTATCGTAAACAAGGTTCGTGAAGGCGAAGGCAACTACGGTTACAACGCTAAGACCGAAGAGTTCGGCGACCTCCGCAAACAGGGTGTCGTTGACCCAGCCAAGGTTACACGCGTAGCACTCGAGAACGCTGCTTCGGTAGCAGGTATGTTCCTCACCACCGAATGCGTAATCTGCGACAAGAAAGAAGAAAAGCCCGAAATGCCGATGGCTAACCCCGGTATGGGCGGCATGATGTAATAAGATACATCTACTGACATATATTTAGCGGAGCGACATAAAAATGTCGCTCCGCTTTTTTGTACTCTTTGGCATGGAGGCTTGTATTATCGGTATTCCAAGAAGAACAAGCGTCCTTATTATGTGTTGCGAAATCGAAAGGCTGTTTGGCTCCCGTTGATGGGCTGTATATTCCCGAACTAAATAAAACAACCCGGAGCGGATTTTATTTCCCGCTTCGGGTCTGTTGTTTTCGTCTGCATTGTTTTACCTCGGTTTTCGGAGGGCAAAAAATATGTCTGAGATAATTTAAAATATGTCAGACATATTTTGAATTATGTGCCTTGTATTTTTTATTTGCTCCTAAGGGGGTATAAATCTTTGAAAATGAGTTTTCATTTCAAGGCACAAAAAATCGCTGTTTCTCTACATTGATTTCCGTGCGTCTTTTGTCCGTTTCCGTATTACGATGGCGTAAAATGCGTGTGCCTATGCGTTGTGTTCTTGTTGCTTTGCCTCGTTCCACAGCGCGTCCATGTCCTGCAATGTCAAATCGCTGAGTTGGCGTCCGCTGTCTTTGGTTTTCTGTTCTATATAGTTGAATCGCCTTATGAACTTGCGGTTAGTCTGTTCAAGCGCATTATCTGGATTTATGCCGTACAGCCTTGCGGCGTTGACGAGCGAAAAGAGCAGGTCGCCGAACTCGCTTTCCTTGTCGGAGCTTGTGCCATGTTGCATGGTCTCTTCGAATTCCGAAAGTTCTTCGCGCACCTTGTTCCACACCTCTTCCTTGTGCTCCCAGTCGAAGCCTACGTGTGAGGTTTTCTCCTGTATCCTCAACGCTTTGATTAGCGAGGGGAGTGCACGCGGCACGCCGGACAGTACGGTTGCGTTGCCGTCCTTTTCTTTTTGCTTTATCTTTTCCCAGTTGTTTTCTACCTCGCCCGCCGTACCGGCTTTTACGTCGCCGTAAATGTGCGGGTGGCGGAAAATCAGTTTGTCAACGAGTTTTGTGCATACGTCGGCAATGTCGAATTGTTCCTTTTCCGACGCTATCTTGGCGTAGAAGCACACGTGCAGCAGAACATCGCCCAGTTCCTTGCATGTGTCTTTTATGTCCTCCTGCTCGAGGGCGTCGCTCAGTTCGTAAACTTCTTCTATGGTGTTGGGGCGCAGGCTTTCGTTTGTTTGTTTCCTGTCCCATGGGCATTTTTCGCGCAGTTCGTCGAGCACATCCAGCAGCCGCCCGAAAGCCCGGAGTTTTTCTTCCTTTGTATGTAAATCCATTTCTAACTTATTGGGTGTTGTGGCAAAAGTACAAAAAATCACATCAACACATGTTTGCAAGATTCGCAAACCGGGGCATTGCGCGGCATAAAAAAGAATCAGCATTGCCTTTCAAGCAATGCTAATTCTTCTGTATGATACTGTACTGTATGGCCTTTTTATTGAAGGAAGTGCATTTTTTCAACGAAAAACAAGACGGCGTATCCTGCAACCAAAGATATAAGGCCTACTGTAATGCCTATCTTTAGCATTTCCTTTTGCTTGACCAGTCTCGTAGAATGGGCAATGGCGTTGGGCGGGGTACTGATGGGCAGGCACATAGCGCACGAGGCTGCTATGGCGATACCGATTAGGATTGCAGAAGTGCCGCCTATGATATTCAAGGAATCACCCATGCCGTGGCAAACAACGGCGAGAATAGGCATTAACAGAGCTGCGGTGGCAGTGTTTGAAATAAAATTAGAAAGCAAATAACATATAAATCCCGATACCGCAAGTATGACTATGGGCGACCAACTGCCAAAAGGTATAGAGGCTATTGCCGCGTCGGCCAGGCCGGAATCGTTAAGCCCGAGGCCGAGGGCGAAACCTCCGGCCACCATCCAGATAACGCTCCAGTTTATTGATTGCAGGTCTTTTGCTGTAATTACTCCCGTGAGCGCGAACACTCCCAAGGGAATCATGGCCACCGTGCTGGAATCTATGCCCGTTACTTTGTCGAGCACCCAGAATAAAACTGTCACTATAAACGTAACGGCAACGACTACGGTGCGCCAGTTGTGCTTTACGTCGCCTTCGATGTGAAGTTCGATAGTCTTTTTCGTAAATGGGAAAAACTTCTTAAGCAGTAACCACGAGATGAACAGCATTATAAGGACGTAAGGAAGCATGAAAGCGGTCCATTGTCCGAAACCTATTCCCAGGTTAAGCCCATGTGGGTCGTTAAGAAACTTAAGTGCTATGGCGTTGGGAGGTGTGCCTATCGGTGTTGCCATACCTCCGAGGTTGGCTGCTACGGGAATGGATAACGTAAGAGCCACCCGGCCTTTGCCGTTTGCCGGAAGTGCCTTGAATACGGGCGTGAGGAACGTGAGCATCATGGCAGCGGTTGCCGTATTGCTGACAAACATCGAGAATACACCGGTTATTAGTATGAATCCAAGGAGCACGTTTTCCGATTTATTCCCGAAAGGCTTGATTAGATTGCGGGCAAGGAGCACGTCGAGGCCGGATTTGGTAGCCGCAATGGCGAGAACAAAACCTCCTAAGAAAAGTATTATTATGGGGTCGGCAAAAGTTGCCATTATTTCGGTAGAGCTTAATAATTTGCCGAACTCCCCGTTTTCTCCCTTGAAGAAAGGTAGGCTGTTGTCCGACACGGTAAAAAGCATTACAGTTATAATGCACAGCGAAGTGGCCCATGGCGGTATTGCCTCGGTAAGCCACATCAAAGTAGCGAACACGAAAATAGCTATAATGCGTTGCTGAACTACGGTAAGGCCGTCTATCCCGAATACGTCCGACGGCAAGTTCCAGATAATTGCGGTAATTACCAGAATCACCAGGAACTCCACGAATTTTCTGACGCAGAAACTTCCGGTCAGAACATTGTTTTCATTTTCCATTGATACATTTGTTTTAAGGTTGTGAACGTTTTCAATCTTTTACTCCAAGGTTAGTTGTGCCGCCGTTCCTTTGCTGGCGGTCAAAAGAGCCGGACTAATTTACGCTTTTGTGCAATATGCGCCAAATAGTAAATGAACAAAAAGTCCTGCAATCAAAGAATAAACAATTTTTAATACAAACAAGCCTAACGGCCTGCTGCCGTTTATTGTTTAAATTGATACATTTGCAGTTCACCAATTTAAAACTACAACCATGACAAAACTCAAATTTTTGCTTTGTGCTGCATTGGCACTGCTATTTTCGATTACACAAAAGGCAAAGGCCCAACTGCCGATAGCCGACCCGTACATCTTTGTAGAAGGCGATACATATTATGCCTATGGCACAGGGTCGGACTACGGTATTCCCGTATACACTTCCAAGGACCTAAAGACCTGGAAGGCAGCCGGGCTTGCGCTTCACAAGAAAGATACAAACATTCCAAAGTGGTTTTGGGCTCCTGAAGTATATAAAATAGACGGTAAGTATTATATGCACTTTTCGGGCAACGAACATTTGTATGCTGCCGTAGCCGATTCGCCTCTCGGCCCGTTCAAGCAATGCGGTAACGGGAAGCCGATGATTGAAGAGCGCGCAATCGATTCATCTCTCTTTTTTGACAAGGACGGAAAGAAATGGATTTATTTCGTGCGTATGAACGACGGAAACAATGTATGGGTTGCGCCGCTGAATGACGACTATATTTCGTTCGACCTTGCAAAAGCAAAGCATGTGTTCAGTGTGTCGCAAGAGTGGGAGCGTGCCCAGGCGCGTGTTAACGAAGGCCCGTGCGTTTTCCGCAAAGGAAAGAAATACTACATGATTTATTCGGCCAACGACTACCAGAGTCCCAAGTACGGTTTGGGGCTTGCTATTGCCAAAGACCCCGAAGGCCCATGGGTTAAACGTGACGACAATCCTTTCATGCAGTGTGTTGACACGCTTGTGGGAGTAGGGCACAATTCTTTTTTTACCGATATGGACGGCAAGTTCCGCATTGTGTTCCATGCCCACAAGGACAAGAAACACGTGCACCCGCGCATGAGCTATATAGGTACTTTGGAGTTCGCCGACCCGAAGGACAAGGACCATCTTACTTTGGGAAAGGACATTATCGTTCCTAAAGTAACCGAATGACCGTTTAACCGGCGGTAACGTGCCTGGAATTTGTCTGTCCGCCGCATGTCAGGAAGCAGTAACCGCCTGTCTCGCAAAGAGGCAGGCGGTTTTCGTTTTACTTGTTTGTTCCGGCTGCGGGCAGTTCTTGTGTTTTTTCCCGCAACCGTGAGTTTTTATCAATATGCCTTTTTGTAAAGCTCGAGAACCACTTCTTCGGTCACCTCGCGCGGGTTGCCGGGCGTGCACACATCGGCCATTGCTGCCTTAGCAAGGCGAGGCAGGTCGGCTTCGGTGATACCTTTGCCCAGGTCGCGCAAATGCTGCGGTATGCCTACGCGTATAGACAGTTCCTTTACGGCCTTTACGGCAGCGTCGGCGGCTTCTTCGCGCGTCATGCCGTCCTTGTAAACGTCCATTGCCTTTGCTATGGTAACGAACTTGTCGAGCGCAGCGGGAGCGTTGTATTCCATTACTATAGGCAGCAGCAGCGCGTTAGCCACACCGTGTGCTACGTCGAATATTGCTCCGAGCGGGTGAGCCATTCCGTGAACTACGCCGAGGCCAACGTTCGAGAACGCCATGCCGGCTATGTATTGCGCCACCGCCATGCCGTTGCGTGCGTCGGCATTGGTCGGTTCGTTTACGGCTGTTTCGAGGTAGCGGTTTATCATTTCGATAGCCTTTATCTCGAACATGTCGCTCATTTCCCAAGCGCCTTTGGTGGTAAGGCCTTCTATTGCGTGGGTTAGTGCGTCGAGTCCCGTAGCAGCGGTAAGTCCTTTTGGCAGGGTGTACATGAGTTCCGCGTCAACTATTGCTATTGCCGGAATGTCGTTCGGGTCGACGCATACCATTTTCTTTTCGTTCTTTTCGTCGGTGATGACGTAGTTTATCGTCACTTCGGCTGCTGTGCCGGCCGTTGTGGGCAGCGCTATGATGGGCACAGATTTGTGTTTAGTGGGCGCCGTACCTTCGAGCGATACCACGTCGCTGAACTCAGGGTTGTTGGTTATTATGCCGATAGCTTTCGACGTGTCCATCGACGAGCCGCCGCCTATGGCGAGTATGAAGTCCGCTCCGCTCTTGCGGAAGGCTTCCACGCCGTTCTTCACGTTTGTAACCGTAGGATTGGGCTTTATGTCGCTGAACACCTCGTAGGGTATTCCGGCTTCGTCCAGAACTTCAAGCACCTTGCCTGTTACGCCG
The DNA here is from genome assembly GCA_900550635.1 of uncultured Prevotella sp. Classification (GTDB taxonomy): domain Bacteria; phylum Bacteroidota; class Bacteroidia; order Bacteroidales; family Bacteroidaceae; genus UBA6398. The sequence goes on from URSZ01000018.1 coordinate 10,300, forward strand.
AACTTCACCAAATCCTTGTCGGAAGCTACGAAAGCCTTGTGCAGCCCGAGACGGGCAATTTCGCCGGGCAACTCTTTGCGTGCTCCCGGGCCGAAGTATGAAACTTCGTTCAATATAAACCTGTTTACCATAAGATTAAGTTTTGTATGTAGTTAAGTCGTTTTCATTTTTGTCTCCTCGGCCACTTTGCCCGGCCTTTTAGTCTTTGCCGGAGGGCAAGGGAAATCTGCCTGCAAAAAGGTTAGTGCGTGCTAAGGCACAAATGTAAAAATTATCTCTCAAAATACCTAATTTGCGGCCTAAATTAATTGCCGCTTTCCAAGCAAAGCAAAATAACGGGTATCTATGCCCGCTGGCCCGGTACACGTCCCGCAGTCCATGCAGCAGTGAATATTCATTCACGCCTGTTTTTCCTGCTCTGAAACCCGCATTACGACGGCCCAAAAATATGTGCCTTGTATTTTGAAATATGTCGGACATATTTTAAAATTCCTCGGACATATTTTTTCTTTGCTCCGGGAGGCGTCCCGGCAAGCCTTTTCCGGATGAATTTTTATGCGACAAAGAAGCCTGATATTCGCGTTTTATTCAATTTTCGGGAAGCCGGTTTTATCCCTCCGGCGATTTTTTTCATTTCTCTCTTCTTATAATATGTGTAGGAGTGCAGAATTTAGTACTTTTGCACGAATTTAGCGTAATATGTTCCTGCATAGGAGCATATTTTCACAATGCAAAACAACAAAAACATCACGATGGAACTCGCAAGCAAATACAGCCCCTCGGAAGTAGAGGGCAAATGGTATGAATACTGGCTGAAGCACAAACTTTTCAGCTCTAAACCCGATAACCGCGAACCCTACACCATAGTAATACCGCCCCCCAATGTGACAGGCGTTCTGCACATGGGGCACATGCTCAACGAAACTATACAGGACATCCTCGTGCGCCGCGCGCGCATGGAGGGCAAGAACGCATGTTGGGTGCCCGGCACCGACCACGCTTCTATTGCCACCGAAGCCAAGGTCGTAGCACGCCTGGCCGAAAGAGGTATAAAGAAAACCGACCTCACACGCGAGGAATTCCTCAAGCACGCATGGGAATGGACCGACGAGCACGGCGGCATAATATTGAAACAGCTGCGCCGCCTCGGAGCTTCGTGCGATTGGGACAGGACGGCATTCACCATGGACGAGACACGCTCGAAAAGCGTGATAAAAGTGTTCTGCGACTTATACCGTAAAGGACTCATATACCGTGGTGTGCGTATGGTTAACTGGGACCCTAAGGCACAAACCGCACTGTCGGACGAAGAAGTGATATACAAGGAAGAGCACAGCAAGCTCTATTACCTAAGATACTTCGTAGAGAACCCACAGCCGGGAGAGAAGCAGTACGCCGTGGTAGCCACCACACGTCCTGAAACAATAATGGGCGACACTGCCATGTGTATCAATCCCACCGACGAGAAAAATACGTGGCTGAAAGGCAAGCGCGTCATCGTTCCGCTCGTTAACCGCGTCATACCCGTTATTGAGGATGATTATGTGGACAAGGAATTCGGAACAGGCTGCCTGAAGGTAACGCCTGCCCACGACATTAACGACTATATGCTCGGACAGAAGCATAACCTCGAAAGCATAGACATCTTTAACGACGACGGCACAATATCCGAGGCAGGCGGACTGTACGTTGGCATGGACCGCTTCGAGGTGCGCAAACAGATAGAAAAGGATTTGGAGAGCGCCGGACTGCTCGAGCGCGTGGAAGACTACGACAACAAGGTGGGATTCTCCGAACGCACACATGTGCCCATCGAACCGAAACTCTCAATGCAGTGGTTCCTGAAGATGAAGCATTTTGCCGACCTGGCGCTGCCGCCTGTGATGAACGACGAAATAAAGTTCTATCCTGCAAAATACAAGAACACATACCGCCACTGGCTCGAGAACATCAAAGACTGGTGCATAAGCCGCCAGTTGTGGTGGGGGCACAGGATACCCGCATATTACCTGCCGGGCGGCGGCTTTGTAGTAGCCGAAACTCCCGAAGAAGCATTACAGCTCGCCCGCAAGCAGAGCGGCAATCCCGAACTCACGGCTGCCGACCTGCATCAGGACGAGGAAGCCTTGGATACGTGGTTCTCGTCGTGGCTGTGGCCAATATCGCTGTTCAACGGCATAAACCAGCCCGAGAATAACAAGGAATTCGAATATTATTATCCAACGAATGACCTCGTTACCGGCCCCGACATTATATTCTTCTGGGTGGCGCGAATGATTATGGCAGGCTACGAATTTGCCGGCAAAATGCCGTTCCGCAACGTTTACTTCACAGGTATCGTGCGCGACAAGTTGGGCCGCAAGATGTCCAAATCGCTCGGAAACTCTCCCGACCCGCTTGCGCTGATAGACCAGTACGGAGCCGACGGAGTGAGGATGGGAATGATGTTGTCTGCCCCGGCCGGCAACGATATCCTCTTCGACGAAAGCCTTTGCGAACAGGGACGCAACTTCTGCAACAAGATATGGAATTCGTTCCGCCTGATAAAAGGATGGAACGTAGACTGCAGCATGCCGCAGCCCGAGACATCGAAAACGGCCGTTGAATGGTTTAACGCACTGCTGCGCCAGAGCGAGGAAAACATATCCGACCTGTTCTCGAAGTACCGCCTGAGCGAAGCGCTCATGGAAGTGTACAACCTGCTCCGTGACGAGTTCTCCAGTTGGTATCTTGAAATGATTAAGCCTGCCTATGGCACCCCAATGGACAAAGCTACGTATGAAGCAACGCTTTCAATTTTCGAAAAGCTCTTACAACTGCTTCACCCGTTCATGCCTTTCATTACCGAAGAGCTTTGGCAGCACCTGCGAGAAAGAAAAGAAGGCGAAAGCATCATGTACAGTATCATGGAGAAAGAAGTTTTTGCCGAAGGTGACAAAGATATAATATGCGGAATCAACACCGTGAAGGATATTGTTACCAACGTGCGTGCCATAAGGGCTGCAAAAAACATCTCGCCGCGCGAAGAGCTCCCGCTTAACATTATAGGAGACCATAGCGTGGAATACGGCAACGTAATAATGAAGATGGGCAATATAAGCAAGATTGAACCCGTTGCGGCAAAAGACGATGTGTCTTCTTCGTTCATGGTAGGGACTACGGAGTACGCTGTTCCCCTCGGCTCGTTGATAGATGTAGAGGCCGAGAAGGAGAAAGCGCAGGCCGAGCTTGAGCACCTGGAAAAATTCCTTGCCTCAATCGAGAAGAAGTTGTCGAACGAGAATTTCGTTGCCCACGCTCCGCAAAAGGTAGTAGACCTTGAGCGTAAAAAACAAAGCGACACAATAAGCAAAATAAACACCTTGCGCGAAACTCTGAAGAATCTTCAATAATGGAGCATTGCTCTCTTGCAGCATAAAGGAGCAGTAAATCTTGATGGGCAGATTTTCGTTCACAGCATTGATAATTACAGCCGCGGCATTGTTATGTAATCTTGCGGCCGGTGAAATGTATGCCCAAACCGAAGTATTGAGACCAAAAGTTTCTGCAACCGCAGGCGCGCCGGGAGATTCGTTGGCCGTAAGCCTTATTACATGCGAGCCCGGGCCGCAGATTTACGAACTGTACGGCCACACGGCAATACGCATAAGGCACATGCGCACAGGTGACGACGTTGCATTCAACTACGGGATGTTCAACTTCAATGCGCCAAACTTCGTAATGCGCTTTGTGTTGGGCGAAACAGACTATATGCTGGGAGTCTATCCCTACGAGGATTTTCTGGAGGAATACCGTTTGCGCGGTTCAAAGGTTATAGAGCAGACGCTCAACCTTACGGCACAGGAAAAAGAGCGCCTTCTACGGGCTTTGGCCGAAAATGCCCGGCCGGAAAACTGCACGTATCGTTATAATTTCCTTTATAACAACTGTACATCGCAGGCGCGCGATATAATAGAACGTTGCATAGACGGGGCTATCGTATATCCTGTTGACAATAAAGAAGAATCCTACCGGCAGATTATACATTATTATACTGCCGGCAGCCCGTGGTCGGAGTTCGGGCAGGACATTCTTTTGGGAGCCGCGGCCGACAGGCCTATAAGCCAAAGGGAAAAAATGTTCGCACCGTTGTTTCTTGAAAAATATGCCGGCGAGGCAGTGATACAATCGCCCGACGGGACAAACCGCCCGCTTGTTAGCGATACAAGAACAATCATGCCCTACAACGCAATGGAGGAAAGCGCCGGGTTTCCCGTGCCGCCGACAGGCGTATTCGGCGTAATGCTGGTAATAACGATATTGCTGTGCATAATAGGAATCCGGCGGCGTAAAATATTTTGGGGATGGGAGCTGTTGCTTATGGTAATACAGGGAGCGGCAGGCTGCCTGGTTGCGTTTATGTTCCTGTTCTCCGAACATCCTACGGTAAGTACGAACTGGCTGATTGTAATTCTGAACCCTATACCTATTATATATGCAGCATTCCGAGTGAGGAACATCATGAGGCGCAAATACGACGTTTATGCACCTGCGGCGTTTGCAGTGCAAACCTTGTTTTTGGCAGCCATGCCTTTCATTCCTCAAAGTTTCAGTGCTTCAATTTATTGTTTTACACTATCTTTGTGCCTGCATTCCGCAACCGGTGCATATTTGCAGCACAAATCACATGCTAATACATAAGCAAGAGCAGCCCTATGCACAGCAGGAATAACGACGTAAACATATACGTATATATCATGCGGCATATCTTTTGCTGCATTGGGGTTAGGAACTTTCTCAAGTTCTCCGGGAGCAAGAAAAAAATATGTCAGACATATTTCGAAATAGGTCAGACATATTTTAAAATATCTCAGACATATTTTTCCCGAGGTCTAATCCCGGGAAAGCGGAATGCAGACAAACAAGATTGTACACGGTATGTTCTTCATGCCGAAACATATTAAAACAACAATGGAAAAAAGCCGAATATTAACAACATTGTTTGCCGGTTTGGCGCTTACTAACATAAATGCCCAAACCGTGCCTGCCGTGCCGCGTTTAGTAGTAAACATTACCATCGACCAGCTGCGCACGGACTATATGGAAGCTTTCGCTCCATTGTTCGGCGAAGGAGGCTTTAAGAAACTGCTTAACGAAAGCCGCATTTATAACCAGGTGGAATACTCTTCGTCACGTTTGGACCGCGCTTCGGCGATAGCATCCATTGCAACGGGTGCAACACCATACGATAACGGGATTGTGGGTACACGGTGGCTCGATCGTGAAACGCTTCTGCCGGTAGAGTGCGTAGACGACAAATCCTTTGAAGGAATTGGCACCGACGAGAAATCTTCGGCAAACCGTCTGATAGTATCTACGATAAGCGATGAACTTAAAGTGGCTACCGCGGGAAAATCGATAGTATATGCCATAGCTCCTTTCAAGGACGCTGCCATAATAAGCGCAGGGCATGCCGCCGACGGCGCCGTATGGATGAACGACAGGACAGGAGAGTGGTGCACTTCGAAATATTACGGCACACTGCCAGGTTGGGCTCGCACGTACAACGAATACAAACCGCTCGGCAAACGTATAAAGGACTATGCATGGGAACCTTCGTCGGATTTGGTGGGAAACTTCAACTATTTCCTTTCGGGCGGCATGTCGGAACCGTTCAAACATAAGTTCGAAGGCGACGGGGCTATAATGCATTTCAAAGAAAGCGGCCCGATAAACGACGAGGTGGCAGACCTGGCCGTAACTTGCATACAAGGCACGCAACTCGGAGCCGACGCGGTGACAGACTATCTGGCAATTACCTTCTATGCCGGCAACTATAAGCACCTTGCTGCAGCCGACAGCCCCATGGAGTTGCAAGACACTTATGTAAGGATAGACAATGCCTTAAGCAGGATATTAAAAGAAGTAGACAAGAAAATAGGCTTCGCAAACGCCCTTTTCGTAATAACGTCAACGGGATACGTTGACAATAAAATCGAAGACCTTTCAAAATACAACATACCTTCGGGTACATTCTACATAAACCGGACAGCCGCATTGCTGAACATGTATCTCATAGCCGTTTACGGCCAGGGGCAATACGTGGAAGCGTGCCACGGTTCGGAAATGTATTTGAACCATAAACTTATAGAAGACAAGCAACTGAATTTTTCCGAAATACTGGAACGGTGCGAAAGTTTCCTGATAGATATTTCGGGCATAAAAGACGTTTACACTTCTACGCGCCTGCAATTGGGAGCATGGACTCCCGGAATAAGCAAATTCCGCAACGGATACAATCCTAAATGCTCCGGCGACATACTCATAGAAGTATCACCCGGCTGGACACTCCTGAACGAGAACACAAACGAGACGCACTACTCGAGCGAGGCTTATGTGCCTTTCCCTCTGTTCCTTTTCGGAAGTGACATAAAGCCGGAAAAAATAGAAACGCCGATAACCGTAGAACGTATCGCCCCGACATTGGCTACATGCCTGAGAATACGAGCGCCAAACGCCTGCTCGGCAACTCCGTTGGAAAGAATAAGATAATTAAAGAAAATAAATAAACAGCCGTACAGACGGTGCCGCATAAAACAGAAAAACAAACATTATGAACATAAATAATTTTTTAAGCAAACTGCTGGGAAACAAATCAACCCGCGACATGAGGGAAATACAGCCTTGGGTTGAAAAAATCAAAAGAGAAGAACCTGCCATACAGGCCCTTGACAATGACGCACTGCGCGCTAAGACACAAGAACTTCGCGCACAGGTGCAGAACTCGGCCAATGACCTGAAAGAAAAAATCGAAGAACTGAAGAAAAAGATAGAAGAAACACCCATTGAAAACAGGGAGGTAATCTTCAATCAAATCGACAAGCTGGAGAAAGAAGTACTGGAACGATACGACACGGAGCTGGAAAAAATCCTGCCGCAGGCATTCGCGATAGTAAGAGAGACCGCGCGTCGTTTTGCCGAAAACGAAGAAATTGTTGTTACGGCAACTGATTTCGACCGGGAGCTTGCAGCTACACACGACTTTGTAAGGATAGAAGACGATAAAGCTATCTACCAGAACCATTGGGTTGCCGGCGGAAATGACACCAAGTGGAATATGATACACTACGACGTGCAGCTTTTCGGCGGGGTTGTGTTACATCAAGGTAAGATTGCCGAGATGGCGACAGGTGAGGGTAAAACCCTCGTGGCTACTTTGCCGGTATTCCTGAACGCTTTGACTGGCAATGGAGTTCATGTCGTAACTGTTAACGACTACCTGGCAAAGCGCGACTCTGAGTGGATGGGCCCGTTGTACATGTTCCACGGCCTCAGCGTCGATTGTATCGACAAGCACCAGCCTAACAGCGAGGCACGCCGCAAAGCATATCAGGCCGACATAACTTTCGGAACGAACAACGAGTTCGGTTTCGACTATCTTCGCGACAACATGGCTGTAAGTCCTGAGGATCTTGTTCAGAGGTCGCACAATTACGCTATTGTCGACGAGGTCGACTCCGTGCTTATAGACGACGCCCGCACGCCGTTGATTATTTCCGGTCCTGTTCCAAAAGGCGACGACCAGATGTACGAGCAATACCAGCCCCTTGTAGAGAAGCTTGTAAATGTTCAGCGCCAGCTTGCGACGAAGTACCTGGCCGAGGCTAAGCAGTTGATTTCAGAAGGAAGCAACAAAGACGACGTAACTAAAGGATTCCTGCAACTTTTCCGTAGCCACAAGGCCCTGCCCAAGAACAAGCCTTTGATAAAATACCTTTCCGAAACAGGAATCAAAGCCGGCATGCTGAAAACAGAGGCTTACTACATGGAAAACAACAACAAGCTAATGCCCGAAGCTACCGACCCGTTGTATTTTGTAGTAGACGAAAAACAAAAAAGCGTAGACCTTACCGACAAAGGTAACGACTGGATTGCCGAACAGGTGCATGACCCTTCGCTGTTCGTGCTCCCCGATATTACGTCACAACTCTCAGCTCTTGAGGCCGACAATAGTCTGAGCGAGGAAGACAAGCTCAACAAGAAAGACGAACTCCTCACTGATTACGCCATAAAGAGTGAGCGCGTACATACGATACAGCAGCTTTTGAAAGCGTATACCATGTTCAATCGCGATGACGAGTATGTGGTAATCGACGGTGAAGTAAAAATAGTTGACGAGCAGACAGGACGTATCATGGAAGGTCGCCGTTGGAGCGACGGTCTGCACCAGGCGGTGGAAGCTAAGGAACATGTAAAGGTTGAGGCTGCAACGCAAACATTCGCTACAATTACTCTGCAAAACTACTTCCGCATGTATCACAAGCTGGCCGGTATGACCGGTACGGCAAGCACGGAAGCGGGCGAATTTTGGGACATATACAAGCTCGATGTAGTAGAAATACCTACGAATCGCCCGGTTATCCGAAACGATATGAACGACCGCGTTTACAAAACCAAACGCGAAAAGTACAAGGCCGTAATCGAGGAAATCGAAACAATGATAAAAGCCGGCAGGCCTGTTCTTGTTGGTACAACGAGCGTGGAAATCTCGGAAATGTTGAGCAAAATGCTCGACATGCGCAAGATAAAGCACAACGTGCTCAACGCAAAACTGCACCAGAAGGAAGCCGACATCGTAGCTCACGCCGGCGAAAGCAGCATTGTCACCATTGCCACCAACATGGCCGGCCGTGGTACCGACATCAAGCTGTCGCCCGAGGTGCGTGAGGCCGGAGGTCTTGCTATCATTGGTACTGAGCGCCACGAAAGCCGTCGTGTCGACCGCCAGCTGCGCGGACGTGCCGGACGTCAGGGCGACCCGGGCTCTTCGGTGTTCTTTGTTTCGCTCGAAGATAACCTTATGCGTCTCTTTGCTTCAGAACGTATAGCCAAGGTTATGGACAAACTCGGCTTCAAGGAAGGCGAGGTAATCGAATCGCCCATGGTTAACCACAGCATAGAACGTGCGCAGAAAAAGGTTGAGGAAAACAACTTCGGTATCCGTAAACATTTGCTCGAATACGATGATGTAATGAACAAGCAGCGTACCGTGATATACGAGAAACGTCGCCACGCACTCATGGGCGAGCGTATAGGCATGGACATATCAAACATGATTTGGGACCGCTGCATTACGATAATAGACCGCAACGACTACGAAGGCTGCAAGGAAGAGTTCTTCAAGATATTCGCCATGGAAGTGCCGTTTACAGCCGAGGAGTTTGCCGAGGCAAAGCGCGACGTCCTCTACGAGCGCGCTTTCGGCCAGGCTATGGCCAACCTCAACCGCCGCACCGAACGCATGTCGCAAGTGGCGCTGCCGGTAATAAAAAAGGTTTACGAGGAGCAAGGCGACATATACAAGAGAATAATCATTCCCGTAACCGACGGCAAACGCACGTACAACATAACCAGCGACTTGAAGGAAGCATACGACAGTGAGTGCAAGAGCGTGGTTAAGGATTTCGAAAAATCCATACTTCTTCACGACATCGACGAGGCATGGAAGGAAAACCTGCGTGCCCTCGACGATTTGAAGCAGTCCGTGCAGAACGCAAGCTACGAGCAGAAAGACCCGCTCGTAATCTTCAAGCTCGAGAGCGTCAAACTGTTCGACGAAATGGTGAACCAGATAAACAACTCCACCGTCTCGATACTCATGCGCGGACAGATTCCTCTCCAAACACCCGAAGAAGTGCAGCAGGCGCGCGAGGACGAGCGTCCGCGTATGCCCAAATACACCGAGAGCCGCACCGACCTCATAGACCAGAACCAGCAGAAGGCGGCGCAGCAGGACACGCGCGAACCGCAGAAGCCGCAACCCGTGCACGTTGACAAAATGCCGGGACGCAACGACCCGTGCCCGTGCGGCAGCGGCAAGAAGTTCAAGAACTGCCACGGCAAGGGACTGTTCTAACCGGATGTACTAAGCAAAGTGTAACTGCCGTTCGCCACAGGAATACGGCAAATCCGCACCCGTAGCAACAGGCAATAACCACAAGCGGTCCGGGCGACAAAATGTCACTCGGACTGCTTTTTTGTATTCACGCAAACACAGAAAGGTAAAACTCCCGTTTGTTTTTATAATTAAAAGTCTTTTTCTTATAGTGCCTTTAGGTGCATACGGCTTTGTTTTTGCGCGGTTTTGCTATCTTTGTGCCTTAAAGTACACAGACTAAAAAAGATGCGCAACCTTTTGTTTTTGGCAATTATATTTGCCACTTTGGCTGCAAGCGGGCAAACGGTAAGGAATGACACTCGCTCCGACCGCAACATCCGCCAATACGGCGGAATAATACAGGGCGACACCGCGCGCAAGCGCATTGCCCTCGTGTTCACCGCCGCAGCGTGGGCCGACGGGGCCGATACCATAATAAACACAATGAAGAGCCGTGGTGTGAAGGGCAGTTTCTTCTTCACGGGTGGATTTTACGAAAAGTTTCCCGGTATAATAGCCAGGTTGGTGAAAGACGGGCACTATGTGGGCAGCCACGGTTATGCTCACCTGCTCTACGCGCCTTGGGGCAGCAAGCGGGACTCCACTATAGTCAGCAAGGAAGAGTTTGACAACGACATACTCAAGGGGTACGCACTCATGGCCGAAGCCGGAATTAAAAAGGAGGACGCGCGCTATTTCATCCCGCCCTATGAGCACTACAACAGCACCATATCCGAGTGGGCAAGGCAGCTCGGCCTGCAGATAATAAACTACACGCCCGGCACGCGGAGCAACGCCGACTACACCACGCCCGACATGAAGTCATACGCCTCGAGTGAGGAACTCTTTGCAACGCTCGGCAAGTTCGAGAAAGAACATACGCTCAACGGCCACTTCCTGATGTTGCACTTCGGCACACATCCCGCGCGTACCGACAAGTTTTACAACCTGCTTCCCCGGATAATAGATACCATGCAGGGACGAGGCTACAGTTTTGTCACCGTCGACGAGATGATAGAGCAATGAATTGTTGCCGCCTTAAACCCAAATCGGTCGTTAGGCTTCGTTAAATTGCGTGCTTATGCCAAGCAGATAGCTTTACGCCCGGCTGAAGGCGTAGCGGGCTACGGCGAAGCCGGACGGGAATACAGATGACGGCAGAAGTGCGTAATTTGGCGAAGAGACCGCACTTGACGTTACTACTTAATTTCCTAATGACCGTTTGGGGTTAAAACGTAGCGTAAAACAGCGTCGCCGTTTGTCTGCGTTTCCAGGGCGTTTTTTGAGCGGGTTTTCAGGGGGCAAAAAATAGGTCTGAGATATTTTAAAATACAAGGCACATATTTTAAAATATGTGCCTTGTATTTTTTCTTTTCTCCTATGTGGGGTAAACACACTGAAAATCAGTTTTCAATTTTTCCGCTCAAAAAAGGCCGTTTTCCCGTTCTGGTTTTCCACTTTTCTTCACGACCGGCACAATGTAAAACACAAGTAACACCGGCGGTAATAACGGAACTGTTTGTTAAGGACTTATCCCGCCTGTTGCCTTCAGTCGGTTTTCATACACATTGATTTCCGCAACAGTTCCTTTTTATTATTGCCTGCCAAACGACGTACAGTAACAAAAAAAGCGAGTATCGGCTTTAATAGCCGATACCCACCCTTCTGTGAAGTAATAATGTTCTTTATTAGAAATTGTAGTACAGACCGAACTGCAGAGCGTTTCCGTCAACGTCAACACCGAATCCGTTCTTGCCGAATATTTCCAGGTCATCAGCGTCACGATAACCGAAGAAGCCTGCATGAGCAATAAACGAGAGCTTGTCGGTAAGGTCTACCTTTACACCCGGCTTGATACCTATGCCCCAAGCATTATAAGACTCTTTATCGTCACGGTCACCACCATACTTGTAAGTACCGAACTCGAATCCACCGTCGAGGAAGAGGCTTACAGCGTCGAACTTAGCAAACGTCCAACGAGCATAAGGAGTAACTACGAACGCATTTACATTTACACCCTTTTTGTAGTTGTACTGGTAGCCTATCTGCGTACCGATAGCCCAGTCTTCGCTCAGATTGTAACCTACTTCAGGAAGAACCTTGAACGTGGTTTCGTTTGCGCCGTCGGCCCAGTTACGCCAAAAACCAACTTCGCCACCAACATAAACCTGTGCGCTTGCAGTAAGAGTTACAAAAGCTGCTGCCAGAGTAAACAAAAATTTCTTCATCATAAAAAGTTTTTAATTAAACATTCGCCATTCGGTTTATAAAACCTTATAGCAGTTAAACTCTGAGCAAAATTAGACCTTTCTGTTTTCTTGGCAAAATTCTGCACAAAAATAATAACAAAAGCCCTAGTTTATAGTCCTTTCTGAACATCTTTTGTGAAAAACAGAACATTTTAATGTCCGAAAACGAAATAGAATGTATTGAATAAAGACAAAAAGCGGTGTACGAAAAATTTCGCACACCGCTTCAATATGTTTTTAAAACGCTAATTAAAGCAAATCCAGTTCTTTAAACACTTTCACAAGCCGTTGTACGGCGAGGTCTACCTGCTCTTTGGTATGCGTTGCCATAAGCGCGAACCTTACGAGCGTATCCTGCGGCGCACAAGCCGGCGGAATTACGGGATTTATGAAAACGCCTTCCTCGAATGCCTTGCGCGTAACAAGGAATGTCTTGTCAACATCGCGCACATAAAGAGGAATGATTGGCGATTCGGTTGCCCCTATCTCGAAACCGTTATCGCGGAACAGTTTCAAGGCATAATTCGTAACATCCCACAAACGCTCCTGACGTTCCGGCTCTTCCTGTATTACATGCAGGGCTTCCATTGCCGCTGCCGTAGCAGCCGGAGTGTTGCTGGCGCTGAATATATATGTGCGTGTGTTATGGCGAAGCCAATTTATTATGCTTGAGTCCGAAGCAATGAAACCTCCTATCGAAGCAAGGCTTTTGCTGAAAGTTCCCATGATAAGGTCTACCTCGTCACTAAGGCCGAAATGATCGCAAACGCCTCGTCCCTGCTTTCCGAACACTCCTATGCCGTGAGCCTCGTCAACCATTACCGTTGCATTATACTTGTGTTTCAAACGTATTATCTCGGGCAGGTTTGCAAGGTCGCCTTCCATCGAGAACACTCCGTCAACAACAATCAGTTTTACTGCGTCGGGCTTGCATTTCTTTAGCTGGCATTCGAGGTCTTCCATGTCGTTATGCTTGTACTTCAAGCTTTTCGAGAAAGAAAGCCTGCGCCCGTCTACTATAGAAGCATGGTCGCGGTCATCGCATATAATATAATCGTCCCGTCCGGTAAGGCAGGCTATTACACCGCTGTTTACAGTAAAACCTGTTGAAAAGCACAAGGCTTCTTCTTTTCCTACGAATTTTGCAAGTTCCTTTTCAAGCTGGACATGCAAGTCCAAAGTTCCGTTCAGGAAACGCGAGCCAGCGCAGCCCGTCCCATATTTATACAACGCCTTTGCTGCCGCTTCAATAACCCGCGGATGTGCAGTCAGGCCGGTATAAGCATTCGAGCCAAACATAAGGACATTTTTCCCGCCCATATTGACTTCGGTACCCTGCTTGCCATCTATTTCACGAAAGTAGGGATACACTCCCTGCTTCATATATTGTTGCGGCAAATCGTATTTTTTCAGTCTTTCTTGTAATAATCCCATCTTTAAATTATTCTAAATCAAAAGAGGCGTATAATGTAGTTCATTGAAAACGGCGCAAAGATAGTAATTTTTACACAATTAAATAATTCCAGCGAAAAAAAAGCGGGCATTAAATTATTTTTTACGATTAGGCCTCTCATTTTTATTGAAATTAGGACTATCTTTGCGCACTCATCCGAAATGGAAAAAAAGCGAATAACATTCATTATCAACCCTATTTCAGGAACAAAGGGTAAAGGTACTATCGTTCGAAACATTGCTGAGGTTTTGAACAGGCAATATTTTGACTATAAGATACTTTACAGCGAGCATGCCGGGCACGCGGAGCAGTTGTCGAGGCAAGAAGCAAAAAACGGCACTGACATAGTGGTTGCCGTGGGCGGCGACGGCACGGTAAACGAAGTGGCCAGCGGGCTTATCGGTTCGGAAACGGCTCTGGGAATCATACCTTGCGGTTCGGGCAACGGGCTTGCCCGCCACCTTCACATCCCCATGTCGGGAAAACGCGCCGTTGGGATTATAAACCAGCACACCATTGAAAAACTCGATTATGGCACAGTGTGCGGCGAACCGTTCTTCTGCACCTGCGGAATGGGGTTCGACGCCTACGTGAGCTATAAGTTCACAGAAGCAAAAAAGCGCGGTGTACTAACATATCTGGAGCAGGCTCTGGCCGAGTGGTTGCGTTACGAACCGGAGACATACATTGTTGAGGACGAAACGGGAAGCCAAACTTACAAAGCGTTCCTCATAACATGCGCAAATGCCTCGGAATACGGAAATAACGCCTACATAGCCCCGCAGGCTTCAATGAACGACGGACTCATGGACGTTACAATCGTGGAACCGTTCAGTGCATTCGAAGCTCC
>URSZ01000019.1 GCA_900550635.1 uncultured Prevotella sp.
TACCACCGGCACCCTGTAGGCCTCGGCCGAAGCAAGGAAGCGGTCGATGAACGCCGGATACGTCTCAGGGCGCGCCACCGTTACGAACAGCAGCACGAGGTCGATGTTGGCTGCAAGAATCTGGCTTTGCTTCGACAGGTTGGTGGAGCGGCGTATTATATAGTTGCGCCTGTCGCCCACGGCAGTTATCATGCCTTTACCGCCTGTGCCGGCCGTTATCTCAACGTCGTCGCCAATGGCCACGGGGTTTGTTGTGCGTATGCCGCGCAGGCGGAAATTCCCGCGCACGGCGCATTCCACCTCCTCGCCGCCGTTAGTGCGCACGGTGTACGAGCTTCCCGCAGTGCGTATTACGGTGCCTCGCATTAAACGGTCATGATTTCTTTTTCCTTGGCCGCAAGCAGGGTGTCGATTTTCTTCATTTGCTTGTCGTGGCGGTTCTGGAGCTCTTTTTCAGCGTCCTTCTCGTTATCCTCGCTGAGGCCGTCCTTTATCGCTTTCTTTAGTGTGTCGATACCTTCGCGGCGCGCGTTGCGGATACTTATGCGCGCTGTTTCGCCTTCCTTGCTGCACTGCTTGGCAAGCTGGCGGCGGCGATCCTCGGTAAGGGGAGGAATGGCAAGGCGTATTATCTCGCCGTTGTTTTCGGGCATTATGCCCACGTTGGAATCTATTATGGCCTTCTCTATGGGGCGGAACATGCTTTTGTCCCACGGTTTGATTGCTATGGTGCGGGCGTCGGGCGTCGTTATGGCCGATACCTGGTTTAGCGGAACCTTGGAACCGTAGGAATCCACGCGAATCTCGTCGAGTATGTGCACGTTGGCCTTTCCGGCGCGGATTTGTGCCAGTGTTTCTTCAAGGTGCAACACTGCCATTTCCATCTTCTCTTCGCAGTCGTTGAGACATTTCTTTACGTCGAACATAGTAGTTGTTTGTTTTATTGTTATTATATGTTTTTTGTCTGAGGCTTTTGTTGCTTTGTGCCATGCAGGCGGCGCGCCGAGGGGTCAGAACGTTATTTTGCGCGTTCCGTCGGGCAGCGCGTCTATTCTAACTTTTACGGCGTCGGCGGGAAGAAGGTCTTCAACAAGCTCCGGCCATTCGATAAAGCATGTACCGCCGCCGTAGAAGTAATCCTCATAGCCGAGGTCGTACACTTCGTTTATCTTTTTTATACGGTAGAAATCGAAATGGTAGAAATGCTCGCCTGTAGTATCGCTAAGATATTCGTTTACTATTGCAAACGACGGCGAGGTTACTTCTTCGGTTACTCCCAGTGCCTTGCACACGGCGCGGATAAAGGTTGTTTTCCCTGCGCCCATGCTGCCGTAAAAGGCAAATATCTTGTGCCCGTCCATTGCTGCCGTGAATTTTTCGGCAGCTGCGGCCAAATCGTCCGGGGAGTGCATTATTATTTCCATATCAGTGATGATTTTTTTCTTATGTCGGTTTTTCAATGCCTTTTACCGCGCAGTGTTACGAAGGGCACAATCATTTCTTCCATCGAAATGCCGCCGTGCTGGAACGTGTTGTTGTAATACCGCGCGTAGTAGTTGAAATCGTTGGGATAGGCAAAGAAGCGGTTGCCTGTGGCGAATATATATGTTGTAGACAGGTTTGGCGACGGCAGCTGCGCGTCGGCCGGGCGGCGCACGTCGTAAACTTCCTTTGCGTTGTACTTCAGGTTTTTCCCAAACTTGTATCTCAGGTTGGTGTTCACGTTTCTGTCGCCTACGACCTTTGTGGGCTGCGACACGCGAATACTTCCGTGGTCGGTGGTTATGATTATTGTGAAATCTCGCTCGGCCAGTTTGCGGAACAGTTCGCTCATTGCGCTGTGGCGGAACCACGAAAGCGTTATGCTGCGGTATGCCGCCTCGTCGCCCGCCAGTTCGCGCACGGTTTTCTGCTCCGTGCGTGCGTGCGAGAGTATGTCGATAAAGTTCACCACAAGGACGTTCAGGTCGTTCTTTGAAAGCTGGTCGATTTGCGTGGCTATCTTGTCGGCGGCAAGTGAGTCATTGGCCTTGTTGTACGAAAACGTATGTTTGCGCCTGAACCTTTGCAGCTGCGTTTCGATTAGTTCGCGTTCGTTGAGGTTCTTGCCCTCGTCCTCGTCTTCGTCAATCCACAGGTCGGGGAACATTTTTTCTATCTGCAGGGTCATAAGCCCCGAGAATATTGCATTGCGGGCATACTGTGTAACCGTAGGCAGTATGCTGAAGTACAAGTCCTCCTCTATCACGAACTGCGCGGCAAGGTCGCGGCTCAGCGTGCGCCACTGGTCGTAGCGGAAATTGTCGAACAGCAGCAGGAACACTTTCTGCCCGTTGTCGAGCAGCGGAAAGATACGTTTACGGAACAAATCGTGGCTCATCATGGGGCGCTTGTCCGGGTTTGCAATCCAGTCGATATAGTTGCGCCGCACGAACTTGGCGAAAGCTTGGTTTGCCTCCTCTTTCTGCATTCTCAGCATTTCATCCATGGCCCCGCCTGTGTCCTGCAGTTCGAGTTCCCAGAACACAAGGCGTTTGTACACGTCTTTCCAGTCTTCGGCCGACATGGAGTCGTTTATCTGCATGCTTATCTTGCCGAACTGCTGACGGTATCCGCTTTGCGTTATCTCCTCTACTATCTCGTGCTTATGTATGTTTTTCTTCAGCGCAAGTAGTATCTGGTTGGGGTTGACGGGCTTTATGAGGTAATCGGCAATCTTTTGCCCCACGGCCTGGTCCATGATGTTCTCTTCCTCGCTTTTGGTCACCATAACCACGGGCGTGGCCGGAAGGAACTCCTTTATCTGCATGAGCACCTCGAGGCCGCTCAGTCCGGGCATGTTCTCGTCGAGCATGATGAGGTCGTACTGCTTTTCGCGGCACATCTCGAGCGCGTCAGTACCGTTTGTAGCGGTATCGACACTGTAGCCTTTGTTCTCAAGGAAGATTATGTGGGCGCGGAGAAGGTCTATTTCGTCGTCCACCCACAGGAGCTTGCCGTTTTGCATTGAGAGTTTATTTTTAGATTGCGAATATAACTATAAAAGCGGGAATTTCGAAACGCGCAAACGTATTTTTGACAAGACCGCTGAAGTACTTTGACAAAATGCACGGTGAACGGGCCGCCGGACAACGTTTCCGGCATGTACGGGTCGGGATTCGGGAACGGAGGAGTGCACACTTTCAAAGCACCGCCGGACATCTGCGGCGGCATATCGTAAGTAAAGTAAAACACATTAGAAAACGACATTTTCAGACACCGGAAAATGAAAACTGTTTTTCAGCGTATTACACCCCTCTCTGAGCAAAGAAAAAATACAAGGCACATATTTCAAAATATGTCTGACCTATTTTAAAATATCTCAGACATATTTTCCGCCTTCTGAAAACCGGTATAAAAACTGCCTTTTATAATGCAGACATAAACAGACCTGAAAAAGGAAACACGTCACGACCATAGGCCGAAACACTGAAAACGCGCCGGGCTGAATGACCTGCCCGGCGCGTTGCGTAATATGTAAACAAGTGTTTCTTATCCTCTGCGATCAAGGTACGGAAGTTTGTACGGACGACGGTAGTCGTAGTAATACAAACGGTGTGCAAACGCTTCCTTGTCGTCGCCGAAGCTGAGCGTTGCCGGATTCCAATGAACAGGACGATTGAGCTCGCGCGCGATGTTGAATATACAGCACAGCGTATTGGTGCTGCAGCCGCATTCCACCGGCGAGTTGGGGTCGGTGCGCTTGCGCACTGCGTCGATAAAGTTCTGCATGTGCGGCGAGCTTACCTCGTATTCGCCCTTGCCCACTTCCTTCTTTTCGGTTTTCAGAAGCGAGGGGTCGGAACATTCTATGTAACCGCGCGCCACCTTGAGCCAACCCTTGTCGCCCACGAACTGCAAGCCCTGTGCGTTGGGGTTGTCCTCGCGGTAAGGCTGCTCGGTCATGACAATACCGTTGGCATAACGCATTGCTGCATATTTCGCGCCGTTGTAACCCTTCGGGATAAACTCAACCGGACCGCTGCCGTCCATTCCTATGGCAGCCTGCGCGATGTCATACATGTGTGCGCCCCAGTCGGCAGGATAGCCGTTTCCTGTTTCCTGATACCAGCGCCATGCGCCCCAGAGAGTTTCGTTCTTTTCAGGGTCGAGCGAAATAGGCGGGCACAAGTCGGGGTGATAGTGTATCTTGGGGTCGTTGAGCGGGCCGAGCCATTGGTTGAAGTTCAGATTGGCCGGTATGGGCATTTCGGGCAAGTCCAAAGGTTTGGGAGGATCGCCCACACGTGCGTAAATCTTGTCGATATGTCCTATGGCACCGCTCTGCACAAGTTCTATTGCTTTTTGGAACTCCGCGCTCGAACGTTGCTGGCTTCCCATTTGGAACACGCGTTTGTGCAGGCGTGCTGCCGTCTGCACGGCTAGGCCTTCGGTTATCGTATAGGCCAGCGGTTTTTGGCAGAACACGTCCTTGCCCGACTGGCAGGCGTGTATAGCCACAAGTGCGTGCCAATGGTCGGGCGTTGCTATGGCCACCGCGTCGATGTCCTTGCGGTCGAGTAAATCCTCGTAAAATTCATACACGTCGCAACGCTCGGCCATGTTGATAGATTTCTGCCATGCCGTAACGCGGCGGCGGAAGCGTTCGCGCTTAATTGAATCTACATCGCAGCATGCTGCAATCTGCACTCCCGGGCACGCTGTAAAGCTGCTCATGTCGCTGCAGCCTTGCTGCCCCAGTCCGATAAATCCCATTACTACGCGGTCGCTCGGAGCAATACGCACTCCGCCCATAACCCAACTGGGAAGAATTGTAAAACCTGCTATTCCCGCAGCCGAGCGCGTGAGAAACTCACGGCGGCTTATGGAATTCTCCGATTTCTTGCTTTCCGATTTTTTCGGCTCTTGCTTTTTTGTCTCTTTCTTCATTGTGATTGTTTTCGTGATAATGATTTTTATTGTTTAGTGAATTTATGCGCCATATTTCTGCCAAAATTACAAAAACCCATTAATTATATAATATATTTGGGGACTTTTTATACTTTTTTGCTTTGAAAAAGGCACTGCGCCGATAAAAACGCCGCATTTCACAGCATTTTCCTGAATCGCAAAGGACATAAGGAAAAAATCGGCAGAACAAATTCAAACAAATCCCGACATAGCACAAATTATGTCGGGATTTGCTTCACTATATCGGCCTGTTTGCCAACGCGTGTCAGTAGTGCAGGATATTGGTTAAGGACGAAACCTCGCTCACTATGTCCTCGCCCACTATTATAGGCTTGCAGCGCATTCGTACTTCCACATACGGGTCTTTATCAACCGAAGGCTTTGGCACATCGGGATAGCCTTGCCTGATACGTGCGCTCGTCTCGCGGAGAAAAACGGGTATCTTTTCATGCACTATGATATAGTCGCCGATATTCGCCCTTTGGGTTGAATACATATGGCCGCCAACACTCCCATCGCCGTTCAACCTTATGCTGCTGCTCAGCAATATACTGTCGTAACGCACGGGAGTTGCGGCCGTCTCTTTTATCCCGAAGCCTACAAAGTTCATTCCGTACCCGTTGTCGAAAGGAGTTTTATTATCACCCGAATTAAATGTGTTAAGACTATATTCAAAACGTCTTATTACCCCTCCTTTGGGGTTATTATACGACCAGCCGGTACGACTTTCGTCGATAATGAAATTAGCTTTTTGCCACACGGCCTTTTCTATGGTGTAATCCGCCTTGCAGGCGTTGCGATCGTAAGGATCGAACGTTACTTTGTATTTCAACTTGGCCTCGGCATATTCGGGTGTGTCGCCCGTAACGGCGGCTGTGGCAAACACGTCGGCCGTTCCTTCTAACGTGTGCACACGCCCTTTGTTGTTCAACGACTGGTGTCGGATGAACGTGTTTTGCCTGCCAAAAGAACCCACTGGCCTGAAACTTCTTTTTATGCACGCACAGCCTGAGCCCTCGGGCCAGAGCTGTATCTTCAGCATGAGCTTGGAATACTCGTCGCTTGCCTCATCGTACCTGTACACCACGAAAGCGTTTGCCTTTATGGTGTCACCGGCATAGGCTATCCTCGCTTCGGGCAAATTGTAAACGTTGTCACCGAAAGCATAATCGTAATTTGGTTGTCCGTTGTCCGGCATTTGTGCCCGGATATTTGCTGCCACCGCACATGCGGCCAGCAGCAGTAAAAATTTAGCTCTCATGATATTTTGTTATTTTGTATTTTACATGTTGTTCCTTATATTATTAATTATTGTATATCGCTTACGTCTCACAGCCTCTAATAATGGAATAGGCAGGAGAACGACACTTGCTCCATTTTGAGCTGTTTCATAACACAGCGGCATTTTGCTTTGGCGCGGTAATCAATCCACACAGTCTTGCTCCCGTCCATAAAAGGGAAATAATCCTGTGGAAAGACGCTCTGGCTTTCCTGTACACATACTTTCATAGAGCCTTTCTTTGAAAGCGCATATTGTTTGTAATCAAAGTTGGGGAAAAGGGAAGCACCTGCAAGACCGGTGCCCACCCTATACTGCTCCAATTGCGGGATGACACGGAACAGGATACTGTCGCACTTGGAATCTTTCTCGCCGAAAACGGCATTGCCTTCAGGACGGCGTGCACAGCTTTCTATAAGTGTGTAAAAATAATACGGTTTGCTCGACGTACTGTCCCACGAGGCTATGCGCCCCACGTCATGAAGCGCAGGCGACCAGCAGTCTGTATTCCAAAAGCCTTGTGCGTCCGTCTGCACCTTTTTGTCGGGCTTGCTCCACTTGGCCCGGCTTATCTGGTAGTCAATCTTGCACTTGTCCGGATTCTCCGGGTCGAACACAGCGGAGTACCTCACTTCGGCCTGCGCGTCTTTGTTGTCGCTTTTTACGCTGAATGCCTTGGAAAACATGTCGGCCTTGCCTTTTATTGTCTGCCGCAGATCCTTGCACATTATCCCCGAATGGCACACTACCGTGCCATGCCTTGCATACTTTGCCATCGAATCCTGCAAAGCGGGCGGGAAGCCTTCGGTGTCGAGCGGGAGGAAACACATGCGCAGCACGAGCTGCGTGTAAATTCCCTCCGTTTCTTCGTAGCTATAGATTATGTTTGCAAATGCTTCTATCTTTTTCCCTTTATAATCGAGAACCTGCATGGGATATTCGAAAACTTTCACGCCCGCATAACCCATTTCGCCACGGTTTACAAAAATGCTCTGCGCTCCAATGCCTTGCGGTGCCGCAAACAGGAGCAGCAACATTGCAATCAACAGTTTTGTTTTCATAGCACTTATTTTTATAATTTTTTACTTCTACGCTCAAATGTACAAAAAGATTTTTGTTCTGCAAATTTATTCGCCATAACAATACAAAAAACATGCACAAGTACATTTGTCCCCTTAAATCTCCGGCCGGCTTTGCGCAATGAGTACATCGTTCGGGGTTTCCCGGCCTTAAATGTCTGTTATTTTTGGAACCGTTTTGGAGTGCTTAAAAAATACAAGGCACATAATTCAAAATATGTCTGACATATTTCAAATTATGTCAGACATATTTTTTATTTGCTCCGAATACCTTGTAAAAAACTGTGCTACAAACTAACACAATTTTCACTTTCACGGACAGAAAAACGCACTTTCTTGCGGCACACCAATAATATGGCTTAGCGGTAAGCAAGGAGAACGTCAGTTTATGCGCACCACCTTGACTATATCCTTTATGGTCAGCAAGGCGTTGCATATCTCGCGCACCTCGGTTGTGTCGTGTACATTCACAACGATATTGCCTTCGAATATACCGTCCTTGGTACTTATATTCAGCTGCTTTACATCTAAGTTGAGCTGCTTGTAGATTACCTCGCTTATGGCGAGAAGCATTCCTTGTACGTCAATGCCCTTAACGTAGATTGTAACGGGGAAAAGCATCATGTGATGCATTTGCCATTCCACAGCCACAATGCGGTTGCCGTAATTGCTTTTGAGCTTTTCGGCCACGGGACATTCGCGTTTGTGAATTGTGAACTCGTCGTTGGGGTCGATGTATCCAAGCGAGTCATCTCCGGGTATGGGGTGGCAACACGCGGCTATCTTGCAGCTCCGCATTGTATCCTCGTTGAGGATGAAGGTTTTCTTACGGTCGATATTGCGCACAAAGAGCTTGCGCAACTTGTCCTGCTCGCTGCCCTTCGACTTGTCGCTCATGAAAGGTATGAACTTGCGCCATGTAGATGTTTTTTTCTGCTTGTCGAGCAGGTAGTTCACGTCGTTTTCAGACAATTGTATGTTCTTCTCGCCTATAGCGAGCATAAGGCTGTCGCGCGTGGAGATTTCATGCAGGCGGCACAGCTTGTTTATAACCGCGCTGTTCAGTTCAATATCGTGCTCTTGCAGGAACTTGCGCAACAAGTCCTCGCCTTTGGCCCGCGTTTCCCTTTCGTTGCGGCGCAAAAGCGCACGTATCTTGCTCTGCGCCTTGGCTGTATTTGCGTATCCGAGCCATTCGGGCTGCACATGCTGCGTGCTCGATGTAAGAATCTCAACCTGGTCGCCACTCTTCAGTTTATAGCTCAGCGGCACGAGTTTGTGATTCACCTTTGCGCCAATGCAATGGCTGCCCAGGAAAGAGTGAATTGAAAAAGCAAAATCGAGAGCCGTTGCACCGGTGGGCATTGTCTTGATTTCACCTTTTGGAGTGAATATGAGTATCTCGTTGGCAAAGAGATTCAGCTTTATTGTGTCGAGAAAGTCGAGTGTATCGGGTTGCGGGTCGTCGAGAATTTCCTTTATGGTGTGAAGCCATTTGCCCAGCTCCCCGTCGGCAAAGTCGGCGTTGCCTCCTTTGTATTTCCAATGGGCGGCAACTCCCTGCTCGTCGATTTCGTCCATGCGCTGCGACCTTATCTGCACCTCAACCCACTGGCCGCGCTTACTCATAAGGGTGACGTGCAACGCCTGGTATCCGTTGGCCTTCGGATGGCTTATCCAATCGCGCAGCCTGTCGGGCTGTGGCTTGTATATATGGCACAAGGCTACATATATGTTGAAGCACTCGTTTACTTCTTCTTCAGGCTTTATCGGCTCGAAGATTATGCGCGCGGCGAGTATGTCGTAAATTTCCTCGAATGTAACATGCTTGTTCTGCATTTTCCGCCAAATGGAATACGGCGTCTTAATGCGGGCTATTATACGGTATTTGAAGCCTTGCTTGTCGAGTTCACTGCGTATGGGTTCGGTAAACTCATTGAAAAAACTGTCGCGTTCGGCCTGCGTTGAAGCAAGTTTCTTTTCGATTTCCTCATATTCCTGCGGGTGCTCGTAATGGAAGCTGAGGTCTTCAAGTTCATTTTTTATAGCGTTGAGACCGAGGCGGTCGGCAAGCGGCGCATATATATAAAGAGTCTCGCCTGCAACCTTATACTGCTTGCTTGGCAACATGCTGCTGAGCGTGCGCATGTTGTGAAGGCGGTCGGCAATCTTGATTAGGATTACCCGTATGTCGTCGCTCATTGTAAGCAGCAACTTCTTGAAAGTTTCGGCCTGCAGCGAGGCACGATCGCCGAATATTCCGCCGGATATTTTGGTAAGACCCTCAACAATATTTGCAACCTTCGGGCCGAAAAGGTTTGCAATATCTTCGTTCGTATAATCGGTATCCTCCTCCACGTCGTGCAACAAGGCCGCGCATATCGATGTTGAGCCTAAGCCTATTTCGCCGCACACAATCTGCGCCACGGCAATAGGATGTAGGATGTATGGCTCGCCCGAGAGGCGGCGCACCCCGCTATGCGCTTTTTTTGCAAAGTTGAACGCCTTTGTAATAACATCCACCTTTTTGCGGTGGTTGGACGCGAGATACGTGTCGAGCAAATGGCG
Source organism: uncultured Prevotella sp. (assembly GCA_900550635.1). Lineage (GTDB taxonomy): Bacteria > Bacteroidota > Bacteroidia > Bacteroidales > Bacteroidaceae > UBA6398. The sequence continues at coordinate 9,877 of URSZ01000019.1, forward strand.
AAACGCATCGTTTATTAGTTGCTCGTCCTTTTGTTGGTCATATTTCGAATCTTCCACTGCCATAAACTCTGTTTTTAGCATTAGATTATCATTAGCGTGAAACGGGTGCGGGGAAAGCCCGTCTGTTCTGCGTTTTCGGTTTTCGTTTTTTGCATGTCAGACCTTCGGAAAAATATGTGCCTTGTATTTTAAAATATGTCAGACATATTTTGAAATAGGTCAGACATATTTTTTTCCTGCTCCGAAAGGACATTGAAAAACGCCCCTTGCAAGACAGACATTACCTTACGCGCAGTTTTTTACCGGCACGTATGCTGGAACCTCTTATACCATTCAGCCGGCGAAGTTTTGATACGGTCGTACCATACTTTTCAGCTATTTCCGACAAGGTTTGTCCCGACTTTATAGTGATTGTCTTACGGCGCGAGCGCGAAGAACTGCTCCTACGGGAGCGTGTACTGCTTTTCTTTGTGTATTTACTTTCGTAAGCCGACTCGTCCACATCCACCGTGCGGCGTTTGGCCGTAAGTTCATCGCTGCGGTAATTGTAAACCGAATCTCCCAGTTCCACGAATTTCAAGACTGCCGGTACGGGAAGGCGCAAAATGCTTGCTTCCACGGAACCGGGCACAAGCGAAGTCTTATACTGCGGATTCAGAGCCTGAACCAAATCCTTGTCTACTTCGCACAATGCCGAAATCTGGTCAAAGTGAACGTCCTTGCTCACGAGCAGCGTATCGCTCGCCTCAGGCAGGCGCGCCTTCATGGGGCATATATTATGCTCGCAGTAGTAATTCATTATGTAATTTGCAGCTATGAACGCTGGTACATAGCCTCTCGTTTCCTTTGGCAGGTATGGATAAATGGCCCAGTAGTCTTTCTGCCCGCCGGCGCGGTACATTGCTTTGGCTATGTTGTTCGGGCCGCAATTATAAGCAGCTATCACAAGATTCCAATCTCCGTACATGTCATACAAATCACGAAGATACTGGGCGGCGGCGTAAGTGGATTTTATAGGGTCGCGCCGCTCATCCACAAGACTGTTTACCTCAAGACCGTAACGCTTGCCCGTAGTGAGCATGAACTGCCAAAGACCTACCGCTCCCACACGGCTTACCGCACGCGGGTCGAGCGCGCTTTCTATCACGGGAAGGTATTTCAGTTCAAGCGGCAGATTGTAGAGCGCGAGTGCTTCCTCGAAAATCGGAACGTAAAAGTTCATTGCACCTAGCATGTAAGCCACCGACTTGCGCAACTTGCCGCTGTACTGGTCGATAAACTTGCGCACTATCGCATTGTACGGCAGTTCCATCTGGGCCGGAATGCGCGAGAGCCGCTCAATGTAAATGCTGTCTTCGAAGACAGGGTTCACATCCTGGAACTGGCAGTCGGAATCGTTCTTTAAATATTCCGACGCATTCCATTGCATGAGCAAGGTGTCGATGTCGAGTTTCATTCCTTCCGGAACTTCTATCACCTCATCCTTGCCCGTGCGGTCGTCATGCACTGTTATATCATTTTGGGCATTTAAAGTCACTGTTGCAAATGCCGAAAAAGCCAATAAGATAATTTTCTTCATTTTCATTCCTGTATTGCAATGTTACGCCTCAGAAACTAAGTCCACAACCTACTCCAACGGCGTGCGAATTCGATTTACCTTGTACCGGGATTACTGCCGGGCCTACATTAAGGCTCAAATCCCGTGAAATATCAAACTCCGACAGCTGCGCGTCCACGTATGCGTCGATTACCGAAAGTATGTAAACGCCCACGAAAGCGAAAACGCTTAGGTCGCGCCAGCGGCGGTATCTGTCCTTTTTGTTCTTGAAGATGGTCTTGAACCTGTCTTCCAGCCCGGTCATGTCATAATTAGGCGGCAACATGTCAAGATAGCTGTTCGTATTGGGGTCGTCGTCCATTATGTCGCTATAGGCCTGCGAATAGTCCTTGTACATCTGCTGGTTCCACATCAGTGCATAGGTACATCCCAGGAAGCCGCCATAGAATATGGGAAGTTTCCAATATTTCCTGTTGTATATCTGCCCGGCTCCGGGAAGTATAAGCGCAAGCCATAATGCGCGCTGCGGGTCGGGCACGAATTTTGGGCGTGGCGGCTTGTGCTTTTTTGCGTCACGCATAACCGAGTCGACTGCCTGCGCGATTTTCGATGAATCTGCCGCAAGCGAGTCACTGCCCGCCACTAACGAATCGGTGCCGGCGGCCTGTTGGCCGGCAGCAACGTTGTCGCCTGCCTTTACTGCTGCGCTGTCGGTCTCTATCTTTGGCAGCAAGGTATCGCACACGGCGTATGGGCCGGCGTTTCCGGCATAAGCCGACACGCATGCCACAAACGCAATCGTACAGGCAACCAATCTCGCAGACTTCATTATTTTGCGTGGTCGAGCATTGCGATTATCCGTTCCATTTCCTCATGGTTGCGGAACGGTATGGTTATCTTTCCCCGCCCGGCTGGAGTGCATGTCATTTTCACCCGTGCGCCAAAGTAGTCCGACAGGTGTTTTTGCAGGCTTTCGAACTCTTCCGAAACGTTCTTGTCGCGCTGAGCGCGAATGCGTTTCGCGGGAGTATTCACGTCCTCGCCGTTGTTCAGGCTGTTTACCATCTCCTCCACCTTGCGCACAGAATAGCCCTCGCGCTGTATCTCCTCGAAAAGACGGACCTGCATGGCGGGGCTGTGCAATGCGAGCAACGCGCGGGCATGCCCCTGGTCTATCTGTTTGTTTTTAAGAGCCATTTGCACCTGTGCCGGAAGTTTCAGCAGCCTCAGGTAATTGGCCACCGTGGCACGTTTTTTTCCAACCTTCAGGCTCAGTTCTTCCTGTTTGAGTCCGTATTGTTCTATAAGGTTCTGGTAAGCCAGCGCTATTTCTATTGCGTTAAGGTCCTCGCGTTGTATGTTTTCCACGAGGGCCATTTGCATCATTTTCTCGTCGTCGGCAGTGCGTATGTAAGCCGGCACTGTCGACAAGCCAGCCAGCGCGGCCGCTCTCCAGCGACGCTCGCCTGCGATTATCTGGTACATGCCGTCGCCTGTGCTTCGCAGCGATATGGGCTGCACTATGCCTATTTCGCGAATCGAATCGGCCAGTTCCTGCAGGGCTTCGTCGTCGAATTCACGGCGTGGCTGCGAGGGATTGGGCTGTATGCGTTCTATGGGCACTTCGCCTATTGACGAAGTGCCCGAAGTGCGTACTTCTTCATTGGAAATGAGGGCGTCCAAACCGCGCCCCAAAGCTGCGTATTTCTTTTTAACTACCATATTTCAATTTTTCGCGTCTTGCCGCCGGAGCGGCCGGAACGCTTAGGGCATTATGCCTCGGGGGTATTTTTGTCGATTATCTCCCTTGCCAGGGCAAGGTAACTTTTCGCGCCCGCCGACGTTGCGTCGTACAATATTGCAGGCACGCCGTGCGAAGGCGCTTCGCTCAGCTTGACATTGCGCTGTATCACGGTTTTGAACACAAGTTCCTGGAAATGCCGGCGCATTTCGTCGTATATCTGGTTGGCCAGGCGCAGGCGCGAGTCGTACATCGTCAGGAGGAAGCCTTCTATTTCGAGGTGCGGATTGAGTTTCTTTTTTATTATCTTTATTGTGTTGAGCAGTTTGCTTATTCCCTCGAGGGCGAAGTATTCGCACTGCACGGGGATAATCACGCTGTCGGCCGCCACGAGGGAGTTTACCGTTATCAGTCCCAGCGAAGGACTGCAGTCAATCAATATATAGTCGTATTCCGCGCGCAGGGGGTCGAGGAGTTTTTTCATTACCTTTTCGCGTTCGTCGAAATTAAGCATTTCTATTTCCGCGCCCACGAGGTCGATATGTGCGGGGACTATATCGAGGTTGTCCACGTCGGTGGTGTATATGGCTTCGCGTATGTCGGCTCCCGTAACGATACATTCATATATGGAGCAATCCACCTTGCGAACGTCCACTCCCAAGCCCGACGAGGCGTTGGCCTGCGGGTCGGCATCGATGAGGAGGGTCTTTTTCTCGAGTGTGGCCAGCGAGGCCGACAGGTTCATGGCCGAAGTAGTTTTGCCCACTCCGCCCTTCTGGTTTGCCAATGCTATGATTTTTCCCATTGAGGTTAAAATGTTTTCGGCTTCTAATACGAATAGTATGCAAAATTAAGCATTTTCCCAAACTCAAACCCAATTTAAATTGATAAAATACTTTAAGTTCCGCATTGCCCTGCAGGCTACGCGGTTGCATGTAGCATATCCGGGCAGCCGGAACGGGAGCGCGGTTTCGGCCAATACCGCCGCAATACGGACATCGGGGACACGTTAAAACAAAGCCTTAAGAAACCGTTTTCGCGGCAAAAAAAAATGAAAACTGATTTTCAGTGCGTAAAGCCCACATGGGAGCAAATAAAAAATATGTGCCTTGTATTTTAAAATATGTCAGACATATTTCAAAATATCTCAGACATATTTTCTGCCCTCTGAAAACCCGTTTGAAAAACATGATTACAATACAGACAAAACAAAGACAAGGATTTTTATATATAATACAGGATTCGGTTCGGCCGGCTGCAGCCGAACCGCAACAGGCGCAAGTGCCGGCAATCCGCTTCGTTTTTTGTATTACCCCCGACTTTCACTATCTTTGTGCCAAGTACCGGTGCGACGGCTGCAAGTGTCTTTGCCGCGGGAACACCGCATTCCTCACCATAAAACCTTTACAACCATGAAAACATTTTTATTACGCCCTGCATTATCGGCAGTAATGCTGTTCATTGCGGCAGCCAACATTACTGCCGGCGGACCGGTAAGCATACAGAAATTCGGCGTGCTGCCGGGCAACTCGCCGCAGGCCAACCGCGAGGCATTGCAGCGCGCTATCGACACAGCCGAAAAATCGGGCACGGCGCTATACGTCGAGCCTGCTGAAGGCGGCTATCGCGTAGCCTCGGGCATTGTGCTGAAAAAGAACGTATCGCTTACGGGCGCGCACGGCCCTGTGGGGCGCGGCACGCGCAATCCCGGCAAAGCCGAACCCACAGGCTCGCTGTTCGTGATAACCGACACGGAAAAGCCTTTCATCACCGTAAGATCGGCAACACAGATACGCGGCATACAGTTCTATTACCCCGAACAGGCATACAACGACCCGCATAAAATAATCGAATACCCGCCTACGATACAGGTGGACAAGAACGAGCCCGTGCAAGGGGTTACGCTCTCATGCCTTACCTTTTTCGGCGAATACATGGCCATGGATTTCGAATCGACGGGCGGAAAAGCCAACGAGCAAATCCTGTTCGAGCATTGCTACGGCTTTCCGCTAAGCGGCCGCTTCATAAGCATAGACTATTGCTACGACATTCCGCGCATTCTGCACTGCCATGTAAACCCCTCGAACATGCGCGAGTTCGGGCGGTCGTTCACTCCTGCGGTTATCGACGCGGTGGTGGGCAGGAAAACCTTCGCATATTCGATTAACCATACCGACAACGCCCAACTGATAGATATATTCACCTTCGGGACGTATGGAGGGATACTGCTCGGCGGCGATTCATACGGGCAGATGACAAACTTTAACTTCGACTGCGTGGCTGTGGGCATACACAAACTCGGAAACAGCGATTTCAACCGCAACTGGCAGGTGGCACAAGGCTCTATCATAGCAAACACCGGCGAAAGCGTCGAGAACATACATCCGATAATAGCCGAAGGCAAAGGACACCTGGCCATAGCCAACGTAGAAGCCTTTTCGGGAACGAACGCGGCGCTTTCGACTGTGGGAAAATCGTTCGACTTCATGCTCGTCAGGGGAAACGAACGCACCACGGTGTCGATGTTCGGTTGCAGAATGAGGAACTACACATCATCCTCGCCCCTTACGGTGGAAAACCCGAAAGCATGCATACAGGCAGTGGCTTGTATTGACAAAAACGAAGAACCTTTCAACAGAAGCAAGTGAAACCTCGGCCGACAGGACGGCGGCAGATTTCCGGACCTGCTACCTCTTTCAGCCGCCCGGGCGGCTGAACGTCGCGGAAAATGAGTATCTTTGCCCACTGTAAAACAGTAATCCGCTTATGACAGAACAACGCAAACTTATTCTGCTCGCAAACGACGACGGCTACTCCGCACCGGGCATAAACCGCCTTATGGAATGGCTCACACCCATTGCCGACGTGTTTGTAATGGCTCCCGACCGTGCACGTTCAGGAGCGGCAGGCTCGATAACTTCCGAAATTCCTATTACGTGCAACAAAATAAGCGAAGCCCCGGGGCTTACCGTCTACAGTTGCTCGGGCACACCGGTTGACTGCGTGAAGCTGGCCGTTGACGAAATAATGCCGCGCCGCCCCGACCTTGTGGTGAGCGGTATAAACCACGGCGACAACGCGGCAATAAACGTGCACTACTCAGGAACAATGGGAGCCGCGCTCGAAGCCGCAATGCTGCGCCTCAAGTCGGTTGCCTTCTCGCTGTGCGACCACAGGCTCGACGCCGACTTCACGCCGCTGCGCCCATACGTGGAGCGAATCACGCGCGAAGCCCTCATGCGCCCCATGCCCGAGCTTACGTGCCTGAACGTAAATTTTCCCCTCGCCCCCAAATTCGAGGGCGTAAGAATTTGCCGCATGTGCAAATGCCTGTGGTCTAAGGAATACGAAAAATATACCAACCCACGGCGGGGCAACAGCTATTACTTCCTTACGGGTAACTGCACAAACATGGAGCCGGACCGGGAAGACACCGACCGCTGGGCACTCGAGCATGGCTATGTGGCCATAACGCCCACACAGATAGACGTTACGGCCTACCACCTGGCCGAAGACATGAAGAACTGGGACATCTTTTAACCGCACAAGCCGCTTCCCACCCATGAGCACCGACAACGCCAACAGCACAACCCGCCCTCAAGCCGCCGCATGCGGCAGCAAACAACCGCCCACGCAAGGAAAGACATACTTCCTCATCGCAGGCGAGGCAAGCGGCGACCTGCACGCGGCCAACCTGATTGCCGCGCTGCGCAAGTGCGACCCGGCGGGAAAATTCTATGCCTACGGGGGCGACAAGATGAGAGAAGCAGGCGCCGAACTGCTATGCAATTACCGCGACATAGCATATATGGGCTTCGTGCCCGTAATGCTGCACTTCCGCGTGATACTGCGGGCTATGGCGCGCTGTAAAAGGCAGATTTCGGAGATTAGTCCCGACGTGGTTATACTCGTTGATTACCCGGGCTTCAATCTTTCGATAGCCGAATACGTAAAAAAGCATACCCGCATACCGGTATTCTATTACATATCTCCCAAAATATGGGCCTGGCGTGAGAGCCGCATAAAAAACATCCGCCGCAACGTCGACGAGATGTTCTGCATTCTACCTTTCGAAACAGATTTTTATGCCCGCCACAGCTACAAGGTGCACTATGTAGGCAATCCCACGGTGGATGAGGTGGACGAGTTCAAACGCCACCGCACCGCCACAGCCGCCAAGCCCCAACAAACAGAAAAGACAATAGCCCTGCTGGCAGGCAGCAGGAAACAGGAAATAAAGGACAACCTGCGGAAAATGTGCATTGCCGCCGAACCGTTCACGCACAAGGGATATAAAATCGTTGTGGCCGCCGCGCCAAGCCTCGACGCCGGCGAATACGCGCGCCACATTCCCGAAAGGATGCTTGCAGACGGCAGCGCGACGATAGTAAGCGGCAAGACATACGACGTGCTCGCCGAAGCTTCGGCCGCACTCGTCACTTCGGGGACGGCAACGCTCGAAACGGCACTGTTCTACGTGCCGCAAGTGGTATGCTACTACACGGCGGCAGGCAGGTTCGTTTCATTCCTGCGCAAGCACCTGCTGCACGTGCCCTACATATCGCTCGTAAACCTAATAGCCGGGCGCGAGGTGGTAAAGGAACTCGTGGCCGACGGCATGACAGTGGAAAACATACGCCGCGAGCTCGGCTACATCATCGAAGACGGACACAAGCGCAACGCCATGCTCGACGGATACAGGCACATGGCCAAAATACTCGGCGACCCCGGCGCGGCCGACAACGCCGCCCGCCAAATGACGGAATGCCTCAAACGGTACGACAGCGACAAATAAGACAAAAAACCAAGGCCCTGGAAAGGGCCTTTTTTCGTGCCCGAAATTGAAAACTGATTTTCAATACACAAATCCCACATGGGAGCAAAGAAAAATTATGTCTGACATAATTCAAAATATGTCTGACATATTTCAAAATATCTCAGACATATTTTCCCGCCCCTGAAAACTACATTGAAACATGCCCGAAAAACGCGGACAAAAACGAATTTTCACCATTGGGGCATACGTAACCGACAAGAAAAACGGCATTGCCCCTTATGTTATAGGGACAATGCCGTTGCTTTTCTTCGTTAGCGCGCCGGGCGTTCCGTATAGCGGGCTTTACATGTCGTACCATCCGTCGTCTTCGCCGTTGTCGTCACCGCCATCGTCAGGGGCGGGTGTATTTTCGTCGGGGGCGGGCGTTTCCTCATCCGGTGCCGGCGTGTTCTCGTCAGGAACGGGGGTATTCTCGTCCGGCGCGAGGGGGTTGTCATTGGGCGACGGTGTATTTTCATCCGGAGCCGGTACGGGTACATCATAATACTCGCCGTCATTGCCGGTATCCTCGCCCGGGGTTTCGGTGTCTTCGCCCTGCTCGTCGTAATATTCCACGCCGTCGTCGGGAACATCTTCGGGATAATCGTAATATTCGCCGTCGTTGCCCGCATTGTCGCCCGCACCGTCCTGCTGCTCCTGCGTCTGCTCGTTGCCATCGCCGGGAAGTTCGTCGCCGGAGATGTAAATATCCTGCTGGTCGAGCTGCAAGCCGGGCTTTACCTTGAGTGGCGCGAACTGCACGGAATAGAACTTCTCGTAGTCCGAAATACTGTAGTCGACGCCGAGCTTTTCAAGGTTCACGTTCGAAATTACAATGAGGCGCGCGTGCTCGAAATAGGGACGCATGTTCGGCTGGTTGTACAGCCGCTGCGCGTATGTGTGGGCCTCGTCGAAATTGAGGAATCCGCCTACGCGGAACTCTCCCAGCCCGTTGCTTCCGGCCTGCTGTATCTCGAAGTTACGCACGGCGAAGTTCGTGAAGTTGTAATGCGCCAAATCGTAAAGCAAGAGGTTGTCGTCGATAGAATCGGCCGGATAGGCAATAACAACCGTAAAATCCGTATTGCGCTCTGCCGACATGGCCTGCTGGCGCGTGAGCGAGTCGAGCGCGGCTGCCGCCCCGGCAGTGCGGCGGTCCCACAGGCTTCCGAGGTCGTACATGCCTGTGCCGGGCACGCGCCCTTCTTTCAGGCCTTTTACAATAGACTGTGCAATGGGTGTGATGTCGTCTTTGGGATAGGCGGATATAAGGCTGTTCAACTCGCTCACCATGGAATCCCTTCTTCCGAGGCGTAGCTGCGCGAGCGCGTCGAGGAACATGAACTTGGGACGGTTCTCGCCGTCGGGGTAACGTGTCATCGACACGGCCGCATTTGCAACGATTGTATTCACGTCGCCTTCGCGGTATGCCTTGTATGTGGCGCGGTAAAGGGAGTCTTCAACTTGCTTGCCGAACTTGGCGTCGAACTCGAAATTGGGGTCGGTAATCTCCTTGGTGTGCTCGTCGTCGGCATACGAAGCCATAAGGGCGGCCTTGTACCGCTCGGCTTCGTCGGCACGACCCATGCGCGAGTATAAAAGGAACAGTTCGTAAAGCACCTCGTTCATCTTTTCGTACGTGGGGTACTCGGTGTAGAGGCGTGTCAATGTATTTTCAGCAAGCGGGAAATTCTCGAGTTTGTCTTTTTCTATAACTCCGGCGGCGTACAGGTTTTCCATTATGGTTTTGTTGCTCGCGGCCAGCTGTTCTTCGGTTATTGGCAGTTGGTTTATGTAATATTCGCGTGTGAGTTTCTCGTTTACTTCCTCGCCGCCGTCTTCCACTTTTGTTGAATCGGACACAACTTTATTCGCTGTGCTGTCTGTTACCTGCGTGGAGTCGGAAGGTGCTTCTTCGCTATTTTCATCTTCTTCGCCGTCGTCTTCTTCAGTGTCGCCGCTGTCGAGGTCTGTTTCCGAAATTTCCTTGTTCGAACGCCGCCAATTATCGGCCAGTTCCCTGTCGCCCCACTGCCTGCGGAAGGCTTCTTTTCCTTGGTTTACAATCTGCTGGTTATAGAAGTACCATGTGCTTTCCTTGCCGTCGGCCGTATTCGACTGCGTTGCGCCGCTGGCTGAAGCATTGTCGTCGGCCGTTACACGCGAGCCGGTATTCGCAGTGCGGTTCTTCATCGCTTCTTTGCGGCGTTCCTTGCGGATGTTTTCTTTTTCCACCTCGATTATCTTGTCGATTATGGCATTGCGGCGGTCCTCGTCCATATTGGCAAGCAGTTGCAAGCTGTCTTGAAGGTGTACGGCAGCAGTGTGCGGCTCGAGTTCTTCTATTATCTTCGATTTCTTCTCGATGTCCTCATAGTCCTCGCGTTCCTTGTCAATCATGCTTACCGCTTTGGAGTAACACCTTTTGCACGAAGTGAAATCATTGCGACTGTAGTACAGGTCGCCAAGTTTCAGGTAAAGCACGCCTTTTTCCACTCCGTTGCGTGTTCCTTTGGTAACTCCCTTCTCGTATGATTCAATTGCCTTGAGCGTGTCTTCGGCTGCCAGGTAAATATTACCCATAGCGTAATAAATCTGGTCGAGGTACTTTATGTTTTTGCTCTGCCGGGCCATGGAACGCAGGCGCTTCAACATCTTCTTTGTTTTTGACTTTGAAACTACTTCGGTTTGCATTACTCGCGCGTTTACCGTAACCTCATACGGCGGGCTAAGACGTATTACTTTCGACAAAGCCTTGTAGGCTGCTTCTTTATTACCGAGGTGGTTGTTTATCTGACCCATTAAAAAATAAATACGTGCCTTGTTGCGCGCGCCTTTGACATGCTTTGCCACTCGCTGCAGGTAAGGCAGCGCTTCCTCGAACTTTTCCTGCCGCACGTAAAAATCGGCGTAAGCCATGTCAAGGTCCTTTAACGCCGAATGCGGCAAACTGTCGCGCTTAATCTTATTTGTAAAAACATCTTCAGCGTCGTAAAACCAATCAAGTTCGGAATAACATATAGCAAGCCAGGCGCGGCTTTCCGCAAGCACATCGGGTTCGGCCGCATACAGGCGTGTGATGTATGAAAAGGTCGAAGCCGCTTCGATGAACTCACCTTTGCGAAACTGTGCCTTTCCCATAAGCATCCAAGCGTTTTTGAGAAAAGGATTGTACTCCTTCTTTGCCAATATTCTTTTTTGCTTGGCCGTGCGGCGGCGCGTATTGCTCATCTTTGGCTTACGCTTTATGGAGTGGTTCTTTATCGCCTTTTCGCACTTGGTTATGGTTACGTCGAAATTGCTTTTACCTATGTTGGCGGTAGCCTTGTTGCTTACAATAAATACAGGCAAAGTCTCCGTAAAATTATCGAGGTGGCCGGTTTCCTGCGACAAGACTCCCGTTTTATACGCTTCGTGACCGTTGAAGTACGTGTTATAACGTGCCGTAAAGGAATGGTAAAAGCGTGTAGCCGCCGTGTTTTTCTTGGTTGAGCACGCTGCGACAACAAAAAGAAAGGCCAGAACGATTATATAAGGCAAAAAACGCTTCACTTCCCTTGCGCAAATGAGTATATACTGTATGCCACGACTGCTGTCGGAGCAAAAACATTACTTTAACGCTAAAACAGCGCCCATTATTGCTTTCGACAGCACATAAATGAAAACCGACACTAATATTATGGAAGCCCCGCAAGGCACGTCGAGCAAATACGATATGACGAAGCCGAGCATACAATTAAAAATGCTTATCAGGGCTGACAGCAGCACCATGCCCCGGAAACTGCAGGAGAAAATGTTTGCCGTAACCTGAGGTACCGACAGCATGGCTATCACCATTATTATTCCCACTACTTTAAGGCACGCCACAACGGTAAGCGCCACAAGGGCGGTCATTACGGCGTCGAGAAGCCCTGCCCGTATGTGTTGCGACACGGCAAAATCGTAGTCGAAAGCCACTGCTATTATCTGCGGCAGGAACAAAGCAAAGAATGCCACGGTCATTACGGTGAGCACAAGCAGCACCAATATATCGGAAAACGTTATGGTGAGTATGTTCCCGAACAAGAACGAAGGCAATTCAGGCAAAAACGAAGGGGCAAGGTAGGACGTTATTATTCCCACGCTCATGCCGAAAGTCCATACCATTGCAATGGCCGAATCTTCGCGCACTCCCCTGCGGCGCGACAGCCAGCGGATTATGAAGCCTGACAAAAGGGCAAAGACTGCCGCTCCCGCCACCGGCGAGAACCCCAACCAGGCTCCCACGCCCACCCCGCCGAGGGACGAATGGGCTATTCCGCCGCTTACCAAAGACATTCTGCGCGTTACGACGTATGTACCAACGCAGGCGCAAAGCACTCCTGCCAACAAAGCCGCTACGAGCGCATATCTGAAAAAGGTATAATCAAATAATTCCGTCATATTTAAAATCAAGGTTCATTCCGCGGCGCTACTGCCTCTTACCTTAGCGCAGACGGCTATTATATTCCTGCCGCCGCTTAATTTCGCACTAATCCTGTTCCGTCTTTGCTATATCAGTTGCCGTTTATCATCATAACCACCTCGTCTTTCAGCGAAGAAGGTATTTCTATTCCGCGCCTTCGCAGGCTTTCGGTCCATTCTATTATTTCGTCGGGGTGAAGTTCCTCGAATATATTGCGGAACAATTCAACCTGTTCCTCGTTGTAATCATCGCTTTTCAAGCCTGCAAACCCGTCGAGTTCCTCGTCGTTGAAATGCTTAGGCGCGGCCATTTGCGCTTCGAGCACCCTGGAACTGGCGCATACGTCTATGCACGCAGCGCAGTCGTCGTTGCAATCCTCGCCTTTCCGGGCAGGAAGCTCATCATAGGGATTGCGCCGTATATACAGCGAAAACAGCACTATGGTCGCCACAAGCACTGCTACCAATATCGCATAAAACATAGCCTTTCAGTTTTTCTACCGCTTTTCTATAACGAAGCCCACCGCAGCAAGGTCTTCCCAATATCGGGGATAAGATTTTGTCACTACTTCCGGGTCTTTTATAACCACACTTTCCCTGCAAAGACATGCCGGTGCGAAACTCATGGCCATACGGTGGTCATCATAGGTGCATATCGCCGGATTCCGCTCCGCGTCGCAGCATTCGCCGCTCCACGATATGCTTCCGTTGCCGTCGCTTTCCAGCACATAGCCCAACTTGGCAAGTTCGTCGGTCAGAGCCGCAAGGCGGTCGGTTTCCTTTATCTTCAAATTGGCCAGCCCGCTGAACCTGAAACGTATTCCGGCCATTGTGCAGGCCACTACAAGCGTCTGCGCCAAATCCGGTTCGCCATGCAAATCGAGAACCACTTCTTCGGGGACACGGCCTGGTTTTTTCCGGAGCTCCACCCCGTTGCCGGCATAACCGGTCGAAACGCCCAACATGTCGAAATACTCTGCCACCTTCCTGTCGCCTTGCAAACTGTCCTTGCAAAGCCCTTTCAGCATGACTTTCGCATTGTTGTCCTTCGAAAGCATTACCATTTCGTACCAATATGAAGCCGCGCTCCAATCGTTTTCCACCGTAAACGCACACGGTTTATATTCTCCTTCGTCCACGGTTATAACATCGGGTGCGGTCCACGAAGCCGCAGCGCCGAACCTGTTCATTAGCGCCAACGTCATATCGATATACGGGCGCGACGCAATCTCCCCGGTAAGCGTGAGTTTCAAACCGCCCGGCAGCTTGGGAGCTATCATCAGCAAAGCCGACACGTACTGCGAACTTACGCCCGCCGGCAACTCCACGCTGCCGCCTTTCATGCCGCCGCCCGTTATGCGAAGCGGCGGATACCCTTCGCGGCCAAGATAATCTATTTTCGCGCCAAGCTGGCGCAACGCGTCGACCAACACGTTTATCGGGCGAGACAACATGCGCTGCGAACCCGTCATTATGCGCGTCCCCTCAACCAGGCTGTAGTATGCCGTAAGAAAACGCATAGACGTGCCGGCCCCGTGAACGTCGGTCGTAACGGTCCGTCCCCGTTCCGCGCCCTCCGAAAGGCTCTTGAGCATTACCGCCGTGTCGTCGCAATCGGCCACATTGCTTATGCCGCAAACATTGCCCGAGAGGGCGTTTATCACAAGCACGCGGTTTGAAATGCTTTTAGACGACGGAAGGTTTATCACGGCCGAAATATGCCGGGGAGACGTTATTTTATATTCCATTATTTTGAAGAATCTTTCTATCAGGACACAAAAATATACAATTCTTCTTTGATATTTCGGAAAAACGCAATACATTTGCACCCGCAAACCTGAAACACGGAAACATTTCACGCTTCCAAAACAAAAGTTTGCACAAGGCGGGGTGTAGCTCAGTCCGGTTAGAGTACACGTCTGGGGGGCGCGAGGTCGCTGGTTCGAATCCAGTCACCCCGACTGGTAAAAACAAAGGAGTTAAGCGAAAAGCTTAGCTCCTTTATGCTTTTATATACTGCCCGGCAGGCTTACTGCTGTTCTAGACGGGAGGCACGTAGCTGCAGGAACGCTTTTTTAACTATTGTAAACGGGAATGCGTGAGCGCGGTGGGAATATTTTAACCGGGGGTCGGAGCAAATAAAAATTAGGTCGGACATATTTTAAAATACAAGGCACATAT
>URSZ01000020.1 GCA_900550635.1 uncultured Prevotella sp.
TTCGGGGCGGTTTTCCAACCGGTTTTCAGAGGGCAAAAAATATGTCTGAGATATTTTAAAATATGTCAGACATATTTCGAAATATGTGCCTTGTATTTTTTCTTTCTTCCCAACGGGGCATAATAAGTTGTGATTCAGTTTTCACCACATTGTATTGGATTGTCGTTTTAATTTAGTGGTAAAACTGTATGACTATAAGTAGCATGTTTGTCTTTGTTGGTGGGCGTGATATGTTGCTTTTGTAAAGAAAATTCGGGCGGAATAGTGGTCTTTTCAGTTGTTTGAACTTTCATTTTGAAAATTTCAAACAAAAAAATCGGCAGAAATTGGGAAAAATAATATATTTGCTATAACAAAATCTAGTCATGCTATGAAAACAAATGTGATACTTTCGAATTTGGAGGCCAAACATCCTGGCGAGAAGGAATACCTTCAAGCCGTTAAGGAAGTTCTGTTGTCTATAGAGGATGTTTACAATGAACATCCTGAGTTTGAAAAATCAAAGATAATCGAGCGTCTCGTCGAACCCGACAGGATTATCACGTTTCGTGTCCCATGGATTGACGATAAGGGGAACGTGCAGGTAAACATCGGGTATCGTGTGCAGTTTAACAATGCCATAGGCCCATATAAGGGAGGAATACGCTTTCATCCTTCGGTGAATCTTTCAATTTTGAAATTCCTTGGATTTGAACAGACATTTAAAAATGCGCTTACAACTTTGCCTATGGGAGGAGCGAAGGGTGGAAGCGATTTTGGCCCACGTGGACGCAGCGAAGCCGAGATTATGCGCTTTTGCCAGGCATTTATGCTCGAACTTTGGCAGCATTTAGGTCCGGACAGGGATGTTCCTGCTGGAGATATAGGTGTTGGAGGGCGCGAGGTTGGTTTCATGTATGGAATGTACAAGAAGTTGACGCATGAGCATACGGGCAGTTTTACAGGAAAAGGCTTGGATTTCGGCGGTTCTATATTGCGCCCTGAAGCTACGGGGTTTGGCGCCTTGTATTTCGTGAAGCAAATGTTGGAAACCCACGATATGGATATAGCAGGAAAAACAATAGCTGTTTCGGGTTTCGGAAACGTTGCGTGGGGTGCGGTAACGAAAGCCACACAGCTTGGAGCAAAGGTGGTTACACTCTCCGGACCGGACGGATATGTGTACGATCCCGACGGAGTAAATGGTGATAAAATAGATTATATGCTTGAATTGCGCGCTTCGGGCAATGATGTGGTCGAACCATACGCTGAACGGTACAAAAGTGCTACGTTTTATGAAGGACGCAAGCCATGGGAGCAAAAGGTAGATATAGCTTTACCTTGTGCAACGCAAAACGAACTCGACTTGTCAGACGCACAACGCCTTATAGCTAATGGCACAAAATGCATCGCCGAGGTTTCCAACATGGGCTGCACGGCAGAAGCCGTAGATTTGTTCGTTCGTAGCAAACAGCTTTTCGCGCCGGGCAAAGCTGTAAACGCCGGCGGTGTTGCAACGTCCGGACTTGAGATGACTCAAAACGCAGAACATATTTATTGGCACGCAGATGAAGTCGATACGCGATTACATAAGATTATGGCGGCAATACATAAGCAGTGTGTTGAATACGGAAAAAAAGAAAGTTATGTAGATTACGTGCGTGGTGCTAACGTGGCGGGATTTATGAAGGTGGCAAAGGCAATGTTGGCGCAAGGCATACTATAAACAGTAGAAAATATCGATGTTGCTAAAAGCCGTTGTCTTAACGTAAAAAATGTTAATGAAAAGGTGTTTTGCGATAGTGATACCGTGAAGTGAATGCTTATTTTAGTAATTTTATCGGCGAATTTGATAATAATATAATTTATGAATCTCGTCAATAAATTTAAATGGTTATTAGCTATTACAATAGGTCTTTTCATGACTGGTTGTAGCGATAAAGTGGACGACTCAAACCTATATGTATTCAAGGGTGATATGGTGTCTACTTTTCTTACGCGTAACAGCGAAAGTTTTTCAAAGTACATCGAGTTGGCTGGTCGCGTGCATTTAAGCAATAAGTCACAATCGACGGTGATGGATTTGCTATCGACACGCGGTAATTACACTTGCTTTGCCCCTAACAATGACGCACTGCAGGCATACGTCGACAGTATCATGGATACGCCGAATTATCCTATAGAACAGCTTGACGACTCCATTGCTTCGTTTATCATAAAAAACAGTATTATCGACACCGGCGACGATAAAGCTTACGAAACTGATGATTTCGTTGAAGGCGCGTTGACTTATCAAAACTTGAATGACCGGTATGTAACTGTTACTTTTGATACAATAAACGGACGCGCGTCTTTCATAATAAATTCGGATTCACGAATCGTTGATTCTGACAACGAATGCGAGAACGGTTATGTACAGGTCGTAGATAAAGTTGTTTCTCTTTCCGCAGACGAGCTCCCTGCTCTTATCGCAATGGCTCCCAATTTGAAAATCTTCACACGCTTGCTGCAGGAAACAGGTTGGGAAGAAGAACTTATAAAATATACCGATTACGAATACGAGGATAATCACCCCGAAACGGGTAATGCTCTCGGCCCGTCGGTAGGTGGAGGCGTATCATCATACTTGTGTCCTGAACACAGGCGTTTCGGGTACACGGCATTCGTTGAGACAGACAGTGTTTTCGAGAAAGAGTGGGGCATAAAGATTAATGTGTCAGAATACGGAGCTATCGAAAACTGGGATGAAGTAAAAAGAATTATAGAAGAGAAGTGCGCCGCGGTTGACATATATTCGCAGACGTCGAACGCCGCAGGAAGTCCGCAAGACTGGACCGACCCGGATAACGTGGTTAACCAGTTTGTAGCTTACCATCTTACTGCTACTCATGTGCCATACGATTTGTTAGTTATCCATATGAACGAGATGGGATATTCGTATATGAATACCAGCAAATTGTCTCTCAACGTTACACGTAATTTCGAGAGTATGGGAAAACAACGCCGTTTGTTCTGCATAACAGAGGGAGAAAGCACTTCTGGTAAGCGTTTGAACCGATATTCCAGCTATGACGATGATACATACGAAGAAGTTACCGTGTTTAAGAAAGGCGCTCTTATTAATCCTTCTAACGGAAATCATTCAAACAATGCGCTGAACGGTTTCTATTATCCAATAGACGAGATTATGGTGTATGATTCGTACGTCCGTGATAATGTGCTCGGAGGAAGGTTGCGTTTTGACCTTACAGATTATATGCCCGAAGCAGGAGGTAACGATTTCGGTAATCCGCACAAGGCGTTTTCAAAAAACCTCCCCAATGGTTATCTTTCCAAGGTTGTTAGGATAACGGATGATACATGGCAGGTTTGTTTGAATGAAGCTTCGCCGCAGAACTGGGTGGATGTGAATTGTAACGAGATACTTTTCTTAGGACAGTATGACTTTACGTTGGAATTACCGCCTGTGCCGGTTACAGGTACGTATGAATTTAGATGGGGACTTTCGAATGCCGACTGGCGCGGAATGTGTCAGGCATATTTCGGCGAAGACCCGGACAACCTGCCCGCTATCGGTGTACCTCTCGACTTGCGTTTGCTTTACAGTTCACCGGCTATCGGATGGGTAGAAGACGATCCAGATGACCCGCAGGTAGGTATTGAAAATGATAAAGCGCTCCGTAACCGAAACTACATGAAAGGACCTAAATTGTACGGAGTATTGGACGCAAACGGAGTGTCGCGTTCTTTCCGCCTTGGAAATGGTAGTAATATGCTTTCGTTGCGCTATATATTCTATAGAGGTACACTGAAAGCAGATACAAAGTACTACGTGCGTTTTAAGAACGTGTTGACTAATCCTTACGCACAGTTCTTCGGTGATTATTTCGAGTTTGTGCCGAAGTCGGTTTACGATGGAGTTAATCCTGAAAACGTTTGGTAAGCATATCTGTTACCAGTTTATAATTTAGAATAATATTCCGGCAAGCGAGTGATAAGTTATCTTGTCCCGCTTTCCGGAATTTTTTATGTTTATTTTTAACAGGCGCTGCCTGCTCCCGTTTTCTTATTCTAATACCTAATATAGTGGTGTTGTCCTTTTTATTAACCACAAGAGCTTCTTGTATATTAGATTAAATATTATAACTCTTATTTGATCTACTAATAAGCAGATAATGCATATAATAAACATAAACATAAAACCTATTCCCTGCATGACTTCGGGTAAAAGTGTTTGTGTTAAGATAGACCTAACATTAGCAGCATCTGTAATGATGTAAATAGCCAATGTGGACTTCAATAACTTGTTCATTGTAGCATTTCTGAATTTATGTTTATCTGCTTTCCAAACAAGCCATCCAGATATTATTAATAACAAAGGATTGTTATTTTGCACAAACAGATTGAAGAACATCATTGGTAAGTGCGCCTTGCTTGCAAGCACAGGAATAATCATAAGCAGCAATATAGCGAGAATACCTATATATTTCTCCCACCTCCATTGGGCTGATTTATCAACCATATGCAATTTGAAATATCTTGCTGCAAGATATATTGTCAACAAAAATACTGCGTCATGTGAATTTGCAGCACATAAGGCTTGCGCAAAATAAGTATAGACTAATGCAGCTATGACAATATAACGAAATGTAGTCTGTGAAACGGTTTTGATTCCAATTTCTATCAATGGTGCGATAAACATTATAAATAAATAGGAACTCACAAACCACCACCCGTCAAACGGGTGCAAATATAGAAAAATTTCAAAACCTTGCCCAACTGGGGATAATACTAAAAGATAGAACAAAGTTATCAATATCAAATCTATAACTTTGTGGCAATTGGTATGTATTCCATAATAACCTGAGATAAACATAAATCCTGTCACCCCTATTTTTCCTATGGAAAATAAGGACAAATGAAAGGCGGTATCCATATTCTTTCCCCAATCGTATATTTGTTGATAGTCATGTTCTGTTCCATGCGCATAGACATGGAGTAAAACAATTAGGAACATGAATGCAAAACGTAATAGTTCAATCGAGGTATTGCGTGGTTGTTTTCTTACTGATTCCATGGTTAAAGAGAGTGTGTCCAATTAGTGTTGTCCGGGGCAAGTCCTCAGACCTCTTAGTAATGCAAATATATTAATTTATCGGTTATCTTATCAGCGGGCTCACCGGCTGAGGAAATCTTTTTATTTTTCGGGGAAAAGTTTCTTGTTTGTCCCGATTCCGGGCATGGATTTGTAGTATGTCTGTTTGTATATGGCGATACTGTTTCAAAAAGTGAGTCTGTATTTTGTCTGTATTTTCAGATTGGTTTTAAAGCGGGTCTTCACGGGGCAAAAAATATGTCTGAGATATTTTAAAATATGTCGGACATATTTTGAAATATGTGCCTTGTATTTTTTATTTGCTCAAAGCATGGTATAAAATTCTGAAAATGAAGTGTGCTTTTAAATCGTACAAAGTTGTCGTTTTTCCACACTTTATTGTTGTCCCATAATGTCTGTTTCTGGTTATAGACTTATTGTAAAAAGCTTACCATTGTTTCAATTATGAGTAACAGTAAAGCAAATCCCAAAGTCGGTATATACGTGTTTAAATTGAATCTTTCAGTATTATAATTTCTTGCGGCTTTGTAAAACGGTTCTTTCGCTTCGAACGCTGGGGTGTAATGAATTGCATGTCGCTGTCTATGCTTACGGGTTTCCCGTCCCGATACTTACTCCATCGTTGTAAAATGCTTTCTACATAGTTATACGTTTCGGTGCCTATCATGAAACCATTTTTTACCACCGGGTCATTGTAGTATTGTGGCTTGTCGAGATTTCTTACGAAGAAACGCACGTCGTTCCAGCTATACGGATTCTTTCCGTTTTTCCGCGCAAGGTTCATGGCATCTCGTATATGGTGGTATCCACCGTTGTATGCCGCTAATGTAAAGCATATTTTATCATTGCGGTTGCGGACATCTTTGAACTTTTCTTGCAGTTGTTTCAAGTATCGGCAGCCGGCATCTATATTCTCGGCAGGATCGTATATGTTTTTTATGCCGAGTAATTTGGCAGTTGAAGGAATTATTTGCATGAGACCTTTTGCTCCTGCCCATGAAACCGCTCTGGGGTCGAAGCCGGACTCTTGGTAGCATTGGGCGGCGATTAAACGCCAGTCCCACCCCATGCGTCGGCTGCCTTGCATGAAATGCGTATCGTATTGCGATATTATGCCTTTTGCGCGTGAAAGGTAAGGGGCTCTTACCTTTCGCCGAACAGCAGACATACCAATATGTTTGCGTTCTCCTGATTTTAGTTTTTGCTTAATATCGGGATTGTACCATTGGTTGAGGGATTGTGCCAGTTCCGGCTGGTTCTTACGTACCGCCCAACTAACATGCATTGGTTTTCCTGTATTTGAACTGTCGCTATAAGCACCACACGCTATGAATCCGTGTTTCCGTATACTGTTTGTCGGTAGTTCTATCGCAATTACATCCGCTTCACCGGAAGCGAGTATTTTGAACAATGACGCTGTATCTTTAACAGGCTCTACGCGAATCCTTAGTCCTATGGTTGAAGCATAATTGCTTATAAGGTCGTATGCAAGCCCTGTCGACTTCCCGTGATAGCTATAATATGTTTCAGGGCCATACATGATTGCAATAATAATTTCGCCGGCTTCTTCTATTTCGGGCAAATCGTATTCTGACAGTTTTGTGCTATCTATAGTAAATGCTTGATTGGTTTCTTCCTTGCCTCCATCCCCGCAGGATGAAAACGTAAAAGCAATGATTATAAAAAGCCAAAGATACCTTGCGAACATGATTATTTGCCAATGAATATTTATTAGCTGGCTGCAAATATACTTAAAAACATCAGTATGCCTTGTGAGATAGGGCATTAATAGGATTTGCGTTACGCTTCTTAATGTTGCTAATGTGTTTACAACGGATGTGAGAAATAAATAAATGTGCTATTCTAATCTGTATTTTGTGAAGTGCGGCGTTACATGTTTTATAAAGAAGACTGTTGATATTAAACATAGTATTGCACCTACGAAATATACGCAACTGAATGATGAATGCTCGGCTATTAATCCACTTGATACAAGCCCAATGCCTATGCCCGTATCCCACGATGTTAGATATGTGCTTGTGGCTGTAGCACGGCGGTTGTGCGGTGCAAGAGAAATAAACAGCGAATTGTATGCAGGAAAGAGCATGCCGAATCCTACGCCTTGAATGAATGGAACGGTAAAGAATAGAATACGAGCCGCTGTAAGGCTGATATTTACGATGTGTCCGCATAACGACAATAGAGCAAAGGCTGCTATTGCCAGATACAGTCCGTAACATATAGTGCGGGTAACGAAACCGCGGTCAACCATTTTGCCGGAGAACAGACGTGATATACCCATTCCGACGGCAAGGAATGTAAAGTAAAGCCCGGGCTCTACACCTAATCCCATTTGACGTTCATACATTGCTACAAAGTTTGTTGTAGCGCCATAAGGAATGGAGAGCAAAAGCAATGAGAGGCCAGCAGGCAGGCCGCGCAACAAAATGAAACGGTCTAATTTTATTAGAGGTGACTTTTTTTGCGCCCCTTTGACGTCTGCTTTTTGCAGCATTTCTATGCTTTCAGACTCATTTGCAAGAGAACTATCGTTGTTCTCAGGTAAGTTTTCTCTGTTTGCAACAGTCGATTCAGAAACGTTCGTGTTGTTTTTCTTTTTAGGTTTTATCAATGTGGCAGAGAAGAAACCAACAAGGCACACAAGCATGCTCATGGCAAATATGGATTCGTATGAAAGATTCTTGTGCATGAAAAGACCTGCCATAGGACCGACGCTCATGGCTATGTTGTTTGTCAGTCCGTAGTATCCTAAACCTTCGCCACGCCTTGAAGAAGGCATAATATCGACAACAAGTGTGTTCCCGCCTACACTTTGAGCGCCGAATGCCACACCGTGAGCAAGGCGTAATATAATAAACATTGTGAGTGTAGCGCATGCTATATATCCTGCAAATATGGAGGTAAAGCAGAAGTATGCAATAAGATACAGCGGCTTGCGGCGGAATGTGTCGAGAAGATAGCCCGAAAAAGGACGGAACAAAAGTGCCGCAACAACGTAACAGCTTAACACAAGTCCTATTTTGCCTTCGCTGCAGGCGTAACGTTCCTCCAAATAAAATGGCAACAGAGGCATGGTTGACCAAAAACCGAACATCTGCATGAAGTTAGCCGTCATTATGGCTATATAGCTTTTTGTGAACAGTCTTTCTTTCTTATTGGCTACCGTTGCTGTCATATCGGGTGTGCGATTGTAAAAAAGCCTTGCTTTTGTTGCAAGGCTTTATTTTAGTTTGCAGAAATAAACTCTTCCAGGAATCGAATGTCGTTTTCGGAGAACAATCTGAGGTCGTCGACCTTATATTTAAGGTTAGCTATTCGTTCTATACCCATTCCGAATGCGTATCCCATGTATTGTTTAGAGTCTATGCCATTGGCGTCGAGTACGGCAGGATCGACCATGCCACATCCCAAAATTTCTACCCAACCGGTGTGTTTACAGAAAGCACAGCCTTTGCCACCACAGATGTCGCAACTTATATCCATTTCAGCCGAAGGTTCCGTGAATGGGAAATATGATGGACGTAACCTTATTTTGGTTTCTGTTCCAAACATTTCGCGAGCAAACAACAAGAGAACTTGTTTCAAGTCTGTAAACGATACATTCTTGTCGACATATAATCCTTCAACTTGGTGGAAGAAGCAGTGGGCTCGGGCCGAAATGGCTTCGTTTCGGTATACGCGTCCCGGGCAGATAACTCTGATAGGAGGCTGCGTTTTCTCCATAACCCGGCTTTGAACGGAACTGGTGTGCGTCCTTAAAATTATGTCGGGGTGTTGCTCTATGAAAAATGTATCCTGCATGTCGCGTGCCGGATGGTCTGCAGGGAAGTTCATTGACGAGAATACATGCCAGTCGTCCTCAACTTCCGGCCCTTCAGCCAATGTAAAGCCTAATCGCCCGAAAATATTGATGATTTCATTTTTTACAATTGTAAGCGGATGGCGTGTTCCGAGTTTTATAGGCGCAGCTGTGCGTGTAAGGTCTATGTCATCGCTTAAATTATCGTTTGTTTCGGCTTTCTGTCGCAATGAGTTTATCTTTTCCGTCGCAGCTTCTTTCAAGGCATTTATTTTAATTCCTACTTCACGCTTTTCTTCGGCAGGTACATTGCGAAAATCCGCCATAAGTTGGCTGATTTCGCCTTTTTTGCTTAAGTATTTGATTCTTAATGCTTCTATTTCTTTTAAGTCTGAAGTATTAAGGTCGTTAATCTCTTTGAGAAGTACTTCAATCCTTTCTAAAATCATCTTCAATACATTTTACTTTAGAAAACTTTGCAAAGATAACTATTTGAGCATAAATAATGGCCGTCACAACCATTAAAAGGTGTTTTTCTGTGGTAACAGTGGCAATTGTCCGATACGGTAAATACGTTATTCAAGACGTGGCGGTAGAAAAATAGCAGGAAGTTCATTGATTTTTGACGGTTACAAAAGAAGAAAATAACAGTGCCTGAAAATACAAATTTAAAATGCCGGAATTTGTCTGCTTTTTCTTTGAAGTTTTCCGCAGAGTTTTCGGAGGGCAGAAAATATGTCTGAGATATTTTAAAATAGGTCAGACATATTTTGAATTATGTGCCTTGTATTTTTTCTTTGCTCAGAGGAGGGCATAAAGCTCTGAAAATTAGTTTTCAATTTTCTTGTCGGTGAACGTCTGTTTCTTATGCCGTTATTTTACAGTTATGCCGGCAGGCGAGAATAAAATTAAATCAGTTCCAGAAATGGTGTTAGTGATTATTGCTTTTACAATATTATAGTTGAAAACCCGTTTTTATTTTATGATTAATTGTATTTTTGTTTGATGAATTAAAGATAAGTTTATGGAATCAACCAGTAAAGTAACGGTAAGCAATCAAATAGACCTAATATATATATTCAAACTTTTGTTGAGCAAAAAGTTGCTGTTTTGTAAGACAATGGGAATAGCAATGGTAGTAGGTATCATAGTTGCGCTCAGCATTCCAAAAACATACAAAACCGAAGTTACCTTGGCTCCGGAATTTTCGTCATCCGGGTCAGTCTCAGGTAGTTTGTCGGACCTGGCGTCAATGGTAGGCATAAACCTGAATTCGGGGACAGGTTCGTATGACGCAATATATCCTGAACTGTATCCGCAAATTATAAGTTCAACGCCATTTCTTACAAGCCTGTTCGATGTTCCTGTAACCTCGAGCGACAGCGTTATAAAGAATGTCAGATTATACGATTATTTGAACACCAAGCAAAAATCGACTTGGTGGAATAAAATAATAGCCTCGGTAATAAGGTTATTCAAGAAAAAGAAACCGGGAGACGGCACGCATAAGTTGGACAACTTTAAATTGACGAAAGCTGAGTTTGATACTATGGGCGCGTTAAGAGGGTTGATTAGTTGTTCTGTAGATAAGAAAACCTCGATAATAACACTTTCGTTTGTGGCCCAGGACCCGGTTATTTCAGCAGCTGTAACGGATACTATACAAAGAAGACTGCAGGAGTATGTTACCCTGTATCGCACAAAAAAAGCAAGAGGTGATTTGGATTATGCTATGACATTATATGACGAAGCGCAGAAACAGTACCTTGAATCGCAACGTAAATATGCTGATTTCGTGGATTCGAATGCCGATTTGATATTGCAGTCGTACAAAGTAAAGAGGGATGACTTGGAAAACGACATGCAAATGAAATTTAGTCTGTATAATCAGATTGCACAGCAGGTTCAAATGGCAAGAGCCAGGATACAGGAAAAGACACCGGCTTTCACGCAATTGCAGCCGGCTACCGTGCCTTTGAAGAAGGACGCTCCCAAGCGCATGACTATAACGCTGGGATATATGTTCTTTGCCTTTATTCTGACAACGATATACATATTAATAAAGGATTCAAAGGCCAAGTCTGCGAATCCCTAAGTACGCAATGAAATCAGATGTATATATTCGCAATTATATTATTGTCGTTTTTTGCGTATCTTGAAGTTTTTAATAGAGATATAGTTGAGAGAAACAAAGTCCTATTTGCTTTTATATGCTTTGCTTTTCTTGTCTTCCATGATGGCTTTAGGTGGGAGACGGGGTGTGACTGGATTCCTTATAGCCGGTACTTCGATAAGTTGTTTGTTGATTATACTTTGGAAAACCCGACTTTTGAAATAGGCTACTTTCTTTTTTTAGCTCCCATTAGACTTGTAACCGATAATTATAGCGTGTATCTTATAATTCATGCTATAATTTTTTACAGCTTAATATTTTATTCCATTTTCAAACTGTCGATTTCTCCATTTGTTTCGTTATTGCTGCTTTATATGATAATTGTTCCATATTTAGGAGCTAACAGGCAGTTTTTGGTGTTTGCCGTATACATGTATGGATTCTGTGCCTTGTTAAAAGGCAAGAAGGTTTTGTTTGCAGTGTTGATGATACTTTGTAGCTTCCTACATAGGTCAGCCGTGATATGTCTTATAGCTTTGTTTGCAGACCGTAAGATTAAAAATGTTTATTTATTGATACTTCTTGCTTTTGCTATAACCTTATCCCTTTCAGGTATAATAAACGAATTATCTCCTTTAATGAAAGTTTTTATTATGGATGAAAAAGGCAAGGAGAAATTAGACTATTATGTGAATTTGTCCTATGATTTCTCTATAATGTCAACGGTGTTATCCATAGTAAAAAAATCTATTTGGATAGGAGTATTAATGATTTTTGATAAGAAGATAGAGAATAAACCAAAATCGTATTATTTGTTTTTTAATCTTTATTTTGTATGTTGCTTTTTTTATTTGCTGTTTCATGGGACAATATTTCAAATGTTCGTTGGTAGAGCATTGCTATATTTCAATATAGGGGAAATGTTTATAGTGCCCTACGTACTTATGCTGTTTAAGCCTAATTATGGGAAATTAGCGGCGATGATAGTTTTATCATTGTATGTAACAATAAACATACATAAAGGCTTTTCTAATTATGGAGAAGGCACAGACTATTTTGAACCATATAAAGGTCTCTTTATAAATACAGATTATGTTAGACAATATCAATAATACCCCCATAACATATTTTTTTCGTAATCACCGTAGCGGATTCAGCATATATAAGGCGATTTCTCCGATCGTGAAAGACTGCGATAAAATTTATATTGTACCTAAGTACAGGGCCGATATATTAAGTGTTTTAACCAACATGTTGTTTGCGCGCAGACACTTCAACAGGAATGGGATAAATCATGTTACCGGCGACGTGCATTATTTGGTATTGGCAATGCTTGGTTGCAAAACGGTTTTGACCATTCATGACATGGTCGCGGTAAAAACGGCAAGTAATCCAATAAAGAAAGCTTTATTAAAATGGTTGTGGTTTAAATTGCCATTGAGATTTGCAGACCGTATAACTTGTATATCAGAATCTACAAAAAAGCAGTTGCTTGAAAATTTTAAAATAAAATCAGAGGCTCTGACTGTTATTTATGACCCTCTCGATCCTATGTTTGAATATCATCCAAAAGAATTTGATAAAATTAATCCCCGAATCTTACATGTTGGCACAGGGTGGAATAAAAATCTCTTGAGAGTAATAAAAGCTTTGAAAGGTATAAAGTGCAAGTTGGTTATTGTGGGAAAAATTGACGAAGAACAGCGTGCAGCCATAAAGGCAAGTAGTATAGATTTCGAGAATTATGTAGGATTGAGCGATGAGCGAATATATGAAGAATATTGTAAGTGTGATATAGTGTCTTTCCCTTCTATATACGAGGGTTTTGGAATGCCGATAATAGAAGGTATGGGCACTGGTAGAGTTGTTGTCACTTCAGATGTTGAACCTATGAACGAAGTTGCAGGCGGGGCTGCTTGCTTAGTTGTGCCTACCGATGTAGAATCCATAAGAAATGGTTTCATTAGAGTGATATCTGATGATGAATATAGAGATAGCCTCATAAAGAAAGGCTTGGAAAATGTAAATCGATTTAAAAAAGAACGTATAGTAGAAGAGTACAATAAAGTTTATAATTCGCTATTGTAGCTCGTTTGTTTCAGAAGAATGTTTATTTCTTATTAGTAAGTCTAAAGTGGCAGAGATAAGTGATATTTTGATTTGAAGCAATGCCTATTTTAGCATATTTAACTTTTTGTATTGCTCACGTGAAAGGTTCAATGTAACAGAAGCTTTCAGTCCATCAGCTCCGATAGGCGGATTCAGTTTAATAACTGTTACTCTTATTGATTCAAATTCTTGCAATGCGGCCATTATTGCACATGCTGCTTTGTAAGCAAAATGTTCCAACAAGCGAATAGGTTCTTTGGAGATTTTTAAGACTTCGCGATACACAGTTGCATAATCTGGTGCGCCTTTGAAATTATCTTCTATAAAAGCTGCATTAGTAGCTTCTGCTTCAGCGGAAACATTTACTATAATGTTGGTACCTACATTACGTTCTTCTTCACTGACGCCTATGTGGGCATAAAAATTCAAGCAGTCAAGATTTATTGTATATGTACCTAAAATCGACATTATTTAATACCTCTTTTGTCCAAAGCTTTGCTGTATCGTGCAGCATTAGCCAAATGTTCTGAATAAGTACGCGCGAAACTGTGTGTGCCTGAGAAATCATCTTTGGCACACATGTAAAGATAAGGATGATGTGTGTAATTTAAAACAGCATCTATAGCGTATACACTGGCTATACGTATAGGTCCGGGTGGGAGTCCGGTATTTTTATATGTATTATAAGGACTATTTATATTAAGTAAGGAATGGTATATGCGACGCAGTGTAAAATTGCCATGTGCATATTTTATAGTAGGGTCTGCTTGAAGAGGCATGCTTTTGTGTAATCTATTGATATACATCCCCGCAATATCTGGTTTTTCTTTATTGTTAGATGTTTCTTCGTCTATAATAGAGGCCAAGGTGTAAACTTCATTAGGCGTTAATGGTATGGTTGCGGCTTTTTTTAAGCGCTCATCATTCCAGAAACCTTCGGATTCGCGCTTCATTCGCTTTAGAAAATCGTTAATCGAAATATTCCAATATACTTCGTAAGTATTAGGAATGAACAAGCAGTATACATTAGCGGTACTTACGCCAAATGTTTTCATTCGGGAGGAGTCAGAGACTATGCGTAAAAATTCAAGTGAATCAAGCATTAGGTGATTGCCTAAATAATTGGCAAGGTCACGCATTGTTCTTACCTCTGGTATGGTTATACTTATAGGCTCTTGCCTACCACCACGTAAAGCCCTAAAGAAAGAAACCGCGTTCTCATTAGGATGTATAGCATAACGTCCTGTATGCATGTTGTCCTCATATCCAGAAATAATGGCCAGTAAATTGACACACATGCGTTGAGGCCAAGCTACATTAGCTTTTAATTGTGAAAAAACTTTGTTTTGAGTATCATTAGGACGAACGTATATGTATATATTCTCGTTTACGTGTGTAAGTGGGGTAAACAGGGCATATATACAAAAAAGTATAAATGTAATTAAAGCTAATGAAGCTCCAATTAGTATTTTCTTATTTAGTATACTTTTTTTCATTGTTGTGATGATTCTTTTTTGGAGGGTAATTGCGCAAATAGGAGATATGACCAATATGTGCCAGCATATGAACTACAATTTTCGCCGTTTCTTGCTTTATTTACACAATCTACATATTGGTTCTCTAAGTTTGTGTCGTAGTTTCCCAATTTTCGGACTGTAGAGTCTTTAAAAGAAAGTGCAGCCACAGCTTCGGCGTATACGCGTGGAAGTGGTTCGCCTTCATAAAGATTGAAATTTTTAAGTATAATTCCGAATTTATCTACTTCTTTTTGGAGTAACAAACTGCATAGAAGATAGTCAAGTATTTTCTTATTGTTTTTGTCACGTTCTAAAAGGCGTATCATGCTTGAAGCTATAGGATAAGCGTCTACGAAAGTATCACTACGGTAAGGACGTTCGGGAAATGTTGTCTTTTTAAGTGAGTCAAGTTTGGCTGCACGTATAGAAACCCATTTTGTGTTATTACAAGAGCGTTTTAGGAGGTTGATGTATTTTTCAGCCGTGCCTAAATCATATGTGGCAAGTGCATAATCTGTTTTATGTCGAAGTGTTTTAAAACATTCGTTTTCGCGTGAGTTTATACCATATTCAAAAGCCTGTCTGAACGCTTCATCCCATATACCAATATTTTCATAGAATTGGCGGTTGAAGTTTACCAGATATGAATTGCTCTCGTGTCGAAAAAGGAAATTTTCAGGGTCGTTTATTGAGTATTTCATCAAATTATGCGGAAGTGTGCCGAGCGCACTTTCGGCAAGCATGGAATAGCACATATATGCTTTATTGCGCCGATAGTCTTCATATGAAATTTCTGAAAGAATCCCGCTCCAGTCTTTATTATCAGCCATACGTGATACTTTTTGCATTCTCTCAACAAAAGTGTGTAAGTCGTCTGTAGCTAATGTTATGCAAAATAGTAACGAAACGGCAATAGTGGCAACGTAACCGATCCACTTTTTAAAATAATAAGAAATGTGCAACGCTAAAACAATAATAATTATGGCATAAGTTATTAATACTCCAATTGTAACTCCTTCGCCCAATCCCTCAAACGGGCGATTTTCGAATGGTATAAAACTTGCCATGTCTGACCATATAGCCGGAACAAAAAGACTTTCAATTACGGCTAATAGCATTATTACTGCAGAAATCTTTTTTTTGTTTATTGTAAGTTCTATAACAGAAAAACCGATAAACATTATTGACGCAACGCTCCATGGCATTACCATATAAGAAAGCAATGGTAGTGCGAGTGCATAGGTGCAACGTATAACTGGTGTCTTCAGAGAAACGAATCCTAATAATGCTAAAGCAAAAAAGAGCAGGGACACGGATGGCACTAAGTCGGGAAAAACAAACAGTACGATTATTGGCGCTGGTATTAATGCCAAAAATGAAATGTTATTTTTGCCTATTTTCCGCAATACAAGATATAATATTTCAGTAGATAATAAAAGTACCAATGTATATATTAGCGAGCCAACAATTACATTTGAAAAAAATTGTTCAATGAAATTCACAATAAGGTATGCAACGCCTTGCTGTCGCAGAAAAACACTCGTTATATATTCGTTTGTGAAAAGAAACAAATCATCTTCTTCAAGCCATTGTATTGTATTAGGAAAAGCAAACAAAAGCGTTGCAAAAAAGGAAACGCCAGTAATAAGCTGATAGAAATGAAAATGTTTCATAGTAAACTTTATTAGTTACTTATTTTGTGCATTCATATATTTATTACGGACTTACGTCTTATTCTTATTGAGCTTCATTTTTATTTAACGTGGAAGTAATTAGCCATCTTGTCTTTATCCACTTTTTCTTTTGCTTTTATGAACTCCGGTATATTATATGCGTTTAATCTGGCCATATTATGTTCTGGGTCTTTTTGCGGTAATAAAAATGGTTTTGTGAAGTTCCCTTTTCCGTCAAAATGCGAGAAGAATAAGCGTGTATATCGTCCGTCCACTCGTTTCGAACTGAATATAATCCATTTGCCATTTGAACTCCAAGAATGATAGCTATCGCTATATTCGCTATTTAAAATATTTGTATTAATGCTATCTCCTGTGGTTAGGTCTTTCATCTTCAAGTCAGCTTCTACATGTTGTATAGGGAATGTGGCACAGTCAGCCAATGTATAAAGCAAGTATCGGCCGTCAGGAGATATTCTTGGAAATGATACACTTCCGCCTTCACGGTATGCACTATAAATAGTATCTACCTGTTCGCCGAATTTTCCAGTTGTTTCGTCAAATGGAACACGGCATAAAGAGTATTTCAGATTCCAAAAGAATGTGGGTTTTCTATTTGCATTATTACTTTCATCATTTGAATGTGCTACACAATAGTAAAGATTTTTTCCGTCGGGTGAGAATGCAGGGAATGTTTCCCAATTGTGACGTTCTGTAAAACGAGGGTCAGCCAAAACATTGTCTTTGAGCACATCGTAAACAATAAGGTCTGATTCTGTATCAAATACTTCTATTTTATCACGGCTAATACCGTAAAAATTTTGACGTGTTACGTTTGAAGAAAATACTATATATCGTCCTGAAGGATGCCATGCCGGATATGTTGCGCCTTTTTGTGGCCCTTTCTTTTCAATGGCGACCTTACGTGAAACTCCTTTATATGTAACTATCGTGCCGCCTCCTTCGCCACGTGCATGAAAAACCCATGTATCAGGGTTGTATTTACAAAAATTGTGGCAATTGACGCAGCCACCATTATTTTGGTCATTTGTTACTATAGGCTCTTCGTCAAAGTTGGTTATGTTGCGTTGATATATACCCATTCTTTTCCATAACTCATAACCTGGAGGTATGAGGCGATATGCAATCCATGGATCTATCTTGTCTTGAGAAATTTTAACATTAAACGGTTTATACCTAATACCATCAGGATTTTTTGATGTCCATGCAGTCAGTGTGATGGACAATTCTTTACCAGCGTAGCTTTTAATCTGTTCTTTCCAGTCTTCTATTGGAAACTCAATAACAGAATCGCTTTTTATATCGAAAACCTGTTTCTCATTTACAAATACTTGTGCGCGAATTTGCTTGGCGCCAGGCATTTTAAAATTTAATGGAGCTATATTTACAGGTATGGTTATATCGGTATAATCCGGAAAAATTACGGGCTTTTCGTTAGATGTTTCTGAATAATTGTCGTAATCGCCCGAACATGAATATGATATTATCAATGTTGATAACATCAGTAAAAACTTCGATATTAAATTCGGGTTATACATAGAAGTAATAGAGTTTATTTTAATTAAAACAGGGTTCTCGAATACTTCTTTTTCCAATTTACAAACCATATAATAGCAACCATTAACGTAACAAATCCTACGGCGTATGCTATATTAACAGGCAGAGACATGCACTCTGGCGCAGCACAAAGATAAGTAATACTTACGACTGTCATAAAGAAGGCAGGAATAAGTGTTGTTATGTACTTTTTTTGATTCTTGACCAAGTACACAGTAATAGCCCATAAAGTAAAAACAGAAAGTGTTTGGTTTGCCCAAGCGAAGTAGCCCCAAATAATAGCAAATCCTTTTGGTTGGCTTAAGTTGAATATCAAAAGTAAAAGAGCACTTATAAAGAGAGGTATGGCGATATAAATGCGCGGCATTATTTTCTTTTGTGAATATTTTAAAGTGTCGGCAATTATTAAGCGAGCAGACCTAAATGCTGTGTCGCCAGACGTAATAGGTGCTGCAACTACGCCAAGAATTGCTAATACACCGCCAATAGTGCCCAGCCAACGATTACTCATTATCTGTACTACTTTAGGTGCCGACACGGTAAGATCTTCATTTCCGCTTGCAGGATCAAAGAAAAAGTAACTGGCTACTGCAGCCCATATAAGTGCAACTATGCCTTCTGTAATCATTGCTCCGTAAAATATGGGACGGCCATATTTCTCATGTTTTATACAGCGAGCCATAAGTGGGCTTTG
Organism: uncultured Prevotella sp.; assembly: GCA_900550635.1. GTDB lineage: Bacteria > Bacteroidota > Bacteroidia > Bacteroidales > Bacteroidaceae > UBA6398. The sequence goes on from URSZ01000020.1 coordinate 18,600, forward strand.
TGTTGCATGAAATCCTGATATGGCCCCGCATGCTATAGTGATGAACAAGCATGGGAAAATGGGGCTGGTTGCCTTGTCTGGATGTAAATTATTAATGCCGTCTGTAAATTCTGGTATCGAAGGCCAGTGCACAAACAGCGCGATAAGCAACCCTACAGCCATGAATAAAAGCGCAAATGCGAACAACGGATAAATCTTACCTATAATTTTGTCAATAGGCAGTAAGGTGGCTATGATGTAATAAATAAAAATGACTACTATCCAAAAATACAAATTCATAAAAGGCACGCTGCTTGTAAGGTCGCTTAATAATAGTGCCGGAGAACTTACAAATACTGCTCCTACCAAAATAAGTAACAGTATTGTAAAAACAAGCATTATCCTTTTAGTTCGTTCGCCTAAATATGTTCCGATTATCTCCGGCAGCGATGCTCCTCCATTCCTTAATGAAATCATTCCGCTTATGTAGTCATGCACGGCTCCGGCAAAAATACATCCGAATACTATCCACAAAAATGCAGATGGACCGTATAACGCACCCATTATTGCGCCGAAAATAGGTCCTGTTCCCGCGATATTCAAAAATTGAATCATAAATACGCGCCAAGTGGACATGGGTACATAGTCAACTCCGTCCCGTTGCGCATAGGCTGGGGTAGGCCTGTTGTCCGGCCCGAACATTTTAGTTACAAAGCGTCCATAAATGGCATAACCTATTATTAGTGCTATTAAGCTTATTGTAAACGAGAACATTGCTTATTAAATTATTACATTAACGCTGCAAAGTTAATGTTTTTACACTATGGTTGTATCACATATGTTTAATTTCAACTCACTTTTTAAGTATATAGGTCTTTTATGTTTTAAATATTGTTTTGATGATGTCGTTATTCTACGACATTTAAAGGTGCAAACTTCAAAAGCAAGTCTTTATCGCCGGAATTTTCGAATGCTATATGCACTTTAGCTGTATCCCCGGCATCAACCATGCTTATAACGGTTCCCCGGCCGAAACGCGGATGTTCCACTATCTGCCCGGGCTTTATGATGTATCCGCTTTGGGTGCGTGCCGAGGATAATTTATTGGATTCTTCTAAGGATTTATCTATACCGCTTGCAACTTTCTTAAGGCTGGTAGTTCCTTTGAAATAGCTGTTAGTACTTGTTCTGTCAACTGTAGAAAAAACAGGTTTGTCGTACTTTTTCCATAATCCGCGGTTTGCGTATTTTTCAGCATTGTTTTGAGAAAGGCTTTTGTAATTGATATTCCTGTTTGGCAAAGTTTTGTTGTTATCGCAACTTATATATGTCTTGTCTATCTCATCAAGAAACCTGCTCGGGTCGGAGAATGTGGTAGTTCCATATCTGAAGCGGCTGCGCGCATAACTTATAAAACAAAGGCTTTTCGCCCGCGTAAGCGCAACGTAGAACAGTCGCCTCTCTTCTTCCATTTCTTTTGAAGAAAAAGAGGCCGACGCTCCGGGAAATATTTCGTCCTCCATGCCGACAATAAACACGGTCTCAAATTCAAGTCCCTTAGCCGAATGTATGGTCATAAGTGTTACTTGCTCCGAATCATCTTGCTTTGTGTCTGCGTCGGTAAGAAGTGCCACTTCGGATAAATATCTGTCAAGGGTTGCATTCTTTGTGTGTCCTTCGCTTTCAATGGTGTTTTCAACAAATGTGTTTATTGCGGCCAGTAACTCTTGTATGTTTTCGCGTTTGCTTAAGTTTTCAATTGAATTGTCGCTATTTATGTCGCGCTTGATACCGCTGTCTTCTATTATTTTAAGTCCTAAGGAGTATGCGTCGGTTTCATCTAAAAGCGAGATAAAACCTTTCATCATTTCTACAAACGAATTTATTTTCTGTGCGGTAGCTTTCGTGACTCCGAGTTCTTCTGCCGTTAAATTGCAAGCAGCCTGCCACAAGCTGATACCTCGGCTTGTAGCGGCCGAAATTATGCGCGTAAGGGTAGTGTTGCCAATTCCTCTTGTGGGATAATTTATTATTCTGCGGAAAGCTTCTTCGTCATCCGGATTTACGGCTAAGCGGAAATAAGCTATGACATCTTTTACCTCCTTGCGCTCGTAGAATGACAGCCCTCCGATAATTTTATAAGGTATTCCGTTTTTGCGCAGCGATTCTTCTATTACCCGGCTTTGGGCATTGGTGCGGTAAAGTATGGCAATATCGCTATATTTAACGCCTTTGTGCCTGTGAACTGAATTTATTTGTTTAGTTACGATGTCGGCTTCTTCGAGGTCGCTGTATGCTGCTTTTACGGATATGCTTTCGCCTTGCCCCGCAAGACTGTATACATCTTTGGGTATGCGGCGTTTGTTGTGGGAAATCACACTGTTTGCGGCTTCGACAATGCAACGAGTGGAACGGTAATTCCTTTCCAGCTTGAATAATTTTGCGGCGGGGAATGTCTGGGTGAAGTTAAGGATATTGTCGATGTCTGCCCCGCGAAAGGCGTATATGCTTTGTGCGTCGTCTCCAACAACGCAAATGCGCTTGCGTTCACGAGTGAGCAAATCGAGTATCCGTGCTTGTGTGTAGTTGGTATCTTGGTATTCGTCTACCAATACGAATTCAAAGCGTTCTACGTATTTTTTTCTTATATCTTCGTTGTTGCAAAGCAAGATGTACATATATACCAGCAAGTCGTCGAAGTCCATGGCTTCGGCTGCTTTCAAACGTTTCTGGTAGTTTGCGTATATGTTTCTTACTTCGGGTATGTTGGCCGCGCTGTCGGATTTTAAAAGTCCGGGGTCGTTAGCATATGATTCTGGAAGTATCAGGCGGTTTTTTGCCCAAGAGATTCTTGAAAGAACCGTGTTAGGCTTGTACTTTTTGTCGTCAAGTCCCGATTCCTTGATTATCGTTTTTATCAGACTTGAAGAATCGCTCCTGTCGTATATGGTGAAACGCGGGTTGTATCCAATGCGCTCGGCTTCTGTTCTAAGAATATGCGAGAATACGCTGTGGAATGTTCCCATTTGCAAGTATCGTGCAGCATTGATTCCTACAATGTTGGCTATGCGTTCGCGCATTTCCCTTGCCGCCTTATTGGTAAAGGTCAGTGCCAAAATATTCCACGGGTCAATGCCGCTGTCAATCAGATATGCTACTTTAGTTGTCAGTACGCGTGTCTTTCCAGCTCCTGCCCCTGCGATAACCAACGATGGGCCGTCGATGTATTCTACGGCAGCACGCTGGCTGTCGTCGAGGGAATCAAGATATTTATACGATTGTTGCATATTTACATGTTTATTTGATTCCGTCCGGAATCAAGAGGATTGCCTTTATTTATAAGGTGTAATTTTTAAAGAACCATTATTTCCTACAACAGTGTGTTATCTCAATTTTCCCACATTATTACACAAAATAAAGGAGAAACGTCGACGCGATACGATGAAAACTCCTATTAGATAAGATTTGAGAGCCCGTTAATCGCTGTAATCTGCCTTGTTCAGGTAGCGCGCCATTGACTAACGAAGCTGCCTCGGTTTTCATTTTTTTATTGATGAGCATCCCGGTCTGCCGTCGACGGAACTCCTTCTAATGCAAAGATAGAAAAATCTTGGATAAAAACAAATATTACAGGTAGATTTTTTGCGATTTGAAACCATTAATTGCGACAAAAGCAGACTTGTTTGACAAACGTTTTTAGCGACAAAATATATTGGATTTAAGTCACACTTTTTAATGCCCGAAAAACCTGTTGTTTAAATGCCGCTGGGAGCAAATAAAAAATATGTCTGACATATTTTAAAATATGTGCCTTGTATTTTGAAATATCTCAGACCTATTTTTTGCCCTTGCAAAAAGGGTGTGTAAAGTGTCTCTTTTAAAACGGACAAATAAGGCATGTTAAAATGTGGCCTTGCGGGCATGTTGTTTTTGAAAAAAAAGCCATCTTTGCAAAATGAATACCGACAGCACATAAATGTGTAAAAAGCTGCGCAAAGGTAATAGCATAAGCAAAGTGGATATGGATGTTTCAAACTTTGATGTATTCAACGACGGCACAACTCTGGTAATAATAAATAACGGGAAAGAAAACCGCTTTACAGAAAGAGGCATTGCTGACCTATATAAAATAGTAAAGTCGAATAGCGACATGTTAAGGAATGCCTGTGTCATTGATAAGACCGTAGGCAAGGCTGCTGCGGCGTTGATGATCTTGGGCGGGGTAAAACAGGTTAATACACCGCGTATAAGTACACCGGCGTTGGAATTGTTGAAGTCCGCAAACGTTGAAGTTAATTATCGCGACGAAGTCCCGCTTATATTAAACAGGATGAAAAGCGGGTCATGCCCAATGGAGTCGCTTTGCTCCGAAAGTAACGACCCCGAGGAAATATTCAGATTAATAGATAATTTCATAAACAATAAAAAGCATGGAAGCAACAGCTAAACTTTATTCTTTGAACCTGCATAACACACGTACATATCTGTTCGCGCTGTTTTTTGTAGCCGGGAACATAATCGTACCGCAGTTATGCCACCTGATACCTAACGGCGGATTAATGTTTTTGCCCATATACTTTTTTACCTTGGTAGGAGCGTATAAATATGGCTTAAGTGTGGGTATGATAACCGCAGTGTTTTCTCCGCTGTTAAATCATGTACTTTTTGGAATGCCTGCCGCTGCAATGCTCCCGGCAATAATGGCAAAGTCCGTTATTCTTGCCATATCGGCAAGCATTGTTGCAAAACGCTTTAAGAAAGTAAGTATAGTGTGCATGGCAGTCGTTGTTTTATCGTACCAGTTGTTAGGAACTATGATAGAGTGGGCTATGGTGTCTGACTTTAATGCGGCTATACAGGACTTCCGTATAGGAATTCCAGGTATGCTTCTGCAGGTTTTCGGTGGATATGCAGTAATAAGATACATTTTGACTAAATAATATTTTTGCGGTATGAAGAATTTGGGGTTCGGCTTAATGCGACTTCCGTTGAGGGACGCGGACGATGTTACCTCAATAAATTTGGATGAGTTCAAGCTAATGGCTGATGAATTCATATCGCGAGGATTTACCTATTTCGATGCGGCTTTCCCGTATCATAATGAAAAGTGCGAGGCCGCTTTCAGGCAAGCAGTGGCGGAACGCTATCCAAGGAGTGCTTATATACTGGCAGATAAAATGCCTGTATGGCTCGTAAGCGAAGAAAAACAATTGGATGAGATATTCGAACTACAACTGAAGCGTTGTGGCGTGGAATACTTCGACTATTATTTAGTACATTCGCTTAATAAGGAATATTATGAGAACGCACAAAAATTTCATGCTTTTGAGTTTGTTGCGCGAAAAAAAGCAGAAGGGAAAATCAGGCACATAGGTTTTTCTTTTCATGACGACAGTTCGTTGCTCGAACGGATTATGCAAGACCATCCGGAGTCGGAATTCGTTCAACTGCAGATAAACTATCTGGATTGGAACGATACAACGATACAGGCACGTAAATGCTACAACATAGCAACCGAACATAAAAAGCCCATAATTGTAATGGAGCCTGTAAAGGGCGGTATGCTTGCCAATATACCTGAAGAGGCAAAACAAATATTGCAAAAGCACAGTCCGGGGTGTTCGCCGGCTTCGTGGGCAATTCGTTATGCGGCTTCGTTGCCCGGAGTATTCATGGTACTTAGCGGCATGTCCACAATTGGGCAAGTGAAGGATAACGTAGAATATATGTCTGAGTTCAAACCTTTGTGCGAAGAGGAACTGT
>URSZ01000021.1 GCA_900550635.1 uncultured Prevotella sp.
ACTCCTTGATGGTACGGGCAATGTGTTCCTTCAAGGCAGTCTGGTGTGTGCCGCCTTGGGTGGTGTGTTGCCCGTTGACAAAGGAGTAGTACTCTTCGCCGTATTGGTTGGTGTGTGTGAAGGCAATCTCGATGTCCTCTCCTTTCAGGTGGATGATGTCGTAAAGGCCTTCGCTGGTCATGTTGTCTTTCAGCAAGTCCTCCAGCCCGTGGCGGGAAACGATGCGCTGGCCGTTGTAAATGAAGGTGAGGCCCGTATTCAGGTAGGTGTAGTTGCGCAGCAGGGTTTCTACGAACTGGTTCTGGAAGGAATAGTTCAGGAAGAGTGTGGCGTCAGGTTCGAAGAAGATATAGGTTCCGCTTTCTTCTGTCGAGTCTTCGGTCACATCACTCAACAGCGTTCCTTTTTCAAAGATGGCGATACGTACCTTGCCGTCGCGGTAGCTGCGTACTTCGAAGCGGCTGCTCAGCGCATTGACTGCCTTGATACCTACGCCGTTCAGTCCGACACTTTTCTTGAAAGCCTTCGAGTCATATTTACCCCCGGTATTCAGTTTGCTGACCGCCTCTACCAGTTTGCCTTGCGGAATGCCTCGTCCGTAGTCGCGTACGCTTACGCGGAGGTTTTCTTCTATGTTGACTTCGATACGTTTGCCGGCACCCATCTTGAATTCATCGATACTGTTGTCCATTACCTCTTTCAGCAATACATAGATACCGTCATCATTTTGCGAACCGTCGCCAAGACGGCCTATGTACATGCCCGAACGGACACGGATATGCTCCATGTCGTCCAAATGGCGAATGTTATCTTCATTGTATTCAACGTCACTACTGCCGGTATTTGTACCGGTTGTCTTTTCCTCATAACCGGCAGAACCTTCCAACGGCAACATCATATTATTATCTTCCATAGAAAACATCTTGTATTGTAAGCACTGATATTTCGCAAAGTTAATAAGAAAATCAATATAAAACACCCTATGTAAACAAATATATGCCCTGAAACTTTTTTCAGTTTACCGGATGTTTAATAGGAAAAAGCACGGTTGAAAAGGTTGTTAGGCTATAGGAAAAACCTCGTTTTCCAACTGCGGGCTCCACGGTTGCCAATTGCGGGCTCTTCATCCCGCATATGCAAACCGGACAGCCCGCAGTTGAAAAACGAAGAAAAGGTATAGGCAAAAGCAAGTTATCCTTGATAGATTGGTATATTTATAATGGGGAAAACGGATGTTTATCAATGGGGAAATGGTGTGTAAGACCATTATATTTGCCGGCACAATTGCAAACTCTTAGACGGAAAGGGAGGTAAGGTGATGTGTGCCGGCAAAATGCGGGTCTTTTGTATGCTGATGAACTACGTGTTTTTAGATTGCCTTGGTAAATGCTCTTCTACGCTTATGCTGTTCGGTCTTGAAATATTCCCATTGTGCCTGTACCTTGCCGTTTTGTTCCAATTCGGGGTTGCTTTCGGCAAAGACAAACCCCAGTTTCTGATAAACGGGGATTAGGTCGGAGAATAGCAAGGCGTTTACGCCCTTGTTCTGATATTCGGGTTTCACGGCTACCAGCAACAGATCCAGCATCTTGGCACGGCGTTTCATAAACAAGGCTTTCAGCAGGTGATACCAACCGAAAGGCAGCAAACGGCCGTGAGATTTTTGCAAAGCCTCTGACAAGGAAGGCATGGAGATGCCTACGGCTACCAGTTTGTCTTCGGCATCTGTAACCAGCGTCACCATGCGCAGGTCCAGAATGGGCAGATACATCTTTACGTATTGGTTAATCTGGCGCTGTGACAGGGCAGAGTAACCGTACAACGGGCTGTATGCTTCGTTCATCAGCTCGAAAATGGCTTGTCCGTAGTCGCGGGCAATCTTCTTGGCAGATGAATATTTCTTGATTTTGAGATTGTATTTACGTTGGATTAGATCCGAAATACGCTTATGCTTGTCGGGTATGGCATCCGGGATATAAATCTTGTATTCTACCCAGTCGGCATCTTTCTCAAAGCCCATGCGTTCCATGTGTTGCGGGTAGTAAGGGTAGTTATAGGTGGTTGCCATTGTGCTAAGCTGGTCGTAGCCTTCGATAAGCATACCTTCCGCATCGAAATCGGTGAAGCCTAACGGGCCTTGTATATGGGTCATGCCCCGTTCCTTGCCCCATTCTTCAACGGTATGTATAAGGGCCTCCGATACTTCGGGGTCGTCGATAAAGTCAATCCAGCCGAAGCGCACCTCTTTCTTGTTCCAGGTTTGGTTGGCTTTATGGTTGATGATGGCGGCTACGCGTCCTACGATTTTATCATCCTTGTAAGCAAGAAAGTAATCGGCTTCACAAAATTCGAAAGCGGCATTTTTCTTCTTGTTGAAGGTATTGAGCATGTCATCGTAAAGATCGGGCACCGAATACGGATTGTTTTTGTATAGTTTGTAGTTGAAGCGGATAAACTGCTTCAATTCCTTTTTCGTAGAGACCTTTTTAATTGTAATTGCCATAGTTGTATGTTGTTATGAGCCGGCAAAGATACATGAAAATCTTTAAAAACGGGTGTCTTACAGGTTATAAATGAGGAATGTCGTATATGCAACGTAGCAAAGCACCATGATGCTTCCCTCAATGCGGGTGATGGTACGTTTGGCAAAGAACAGCCCGAAGAACCAAAGCAGAATGCCGGAACCTGCCAGTACCCACAAGTCCAGGTTAGTGATTCCAGTCAGGTGTAACGGAGTGATGGATGCACTGCATCCCAGTACAAAGAACACGTTGAACAGATTGCTGCCTACTACGTTGCCAATGGCTATCTCCGGATTTTTCTTCAAGGCGGCTACAATGGATGTGGCAAGTTCGGGCAGGGATGTTCCGCCGGCCACCAGCGTCAGTCCGATAACAGATTCGCTTACTCCCAGGCTGCGTGCAATGCCGCTTGCACCGTCAACAAAGAAACTGCCGCCGGCAATAAGCGCTCCAAGCCCGCCCAGAATGTAGAGGACAGACTTCCAAAGTGGCAGTTGTCTGATAGTTTCCTCACTGCCGGCTGTTTCTTCGGGACTGTGTGAGGCGATGGCAAAAGTATAACTCAGGAAGATAGCGAAGAAGCAGAGCAAAAGCAAGCCGTCTGTGATACTGAGAGTATTAGCCTTGTCTCCGTTCAGGAATATGTCGTTGGCACAGACCAGTAAAGCAATGGAAGACAGGATGCACAGAGGTATTTCCTTTTGCAATGTGTTCCGGGTTACGGCAATTGGGGCGAACAGTGCGGTGCAGCCCACAATCATCAGTGTGTTGAAGATATTGCTGCCCACCACGTTGCCGATGGCAATATCGGCGCTTCCTTTCAGGGCGGAAGATACGCTGACCGTCAACTCCGGAGCTGATGTTCCGAAAGCAACGATTGTCAGTCCGATAACGATATTGGGTATGCGGAAGCGTTTGGCAACGGATGCTGCTCCGTCTGTCAGTCCGTTTGCACCTAACAGGATGAGGAGAAGTCCTCCTATAAGTAATAGAATGTTCATGAAATATATTATTTTGCGCGCAAAGATAATGCAAAATTCTGATTAAACGAGCCAAGAGGAAGTCCGTTTGCGCTTGTAAATGCGGAGAATTGTTCTGAAACCGGGGTGGAAATTATATCTCCACATTATATGGCTACGCGTGACGGAAATGTAAGTACGGCTCCGAAGGATGGTGCTACGGAAAAAGAAATAATTGAAAGAAGTCGTATCGGAATGATGGTTTGGTTCTTTCCGATACAACTTCGTATAATCAGGATTTTCCTATTGACTTAAAAAACGGGTTATTTGCTGCGTGTAACAGTGTGCAGTACATTACCTTGTTTGTCAATCATGCGCAGTTCCAGTGTTTTTTTATCGGCAGATACTATGGAAAAGCCCGGTTCGGGACTGCAAAAAACGGTACCTTCAATAGGGTTGACTTTGCGGCTGAGCGAACCTGAGGTGTTGGTGATATAATCTATATTACTGCCCGGTACGCGCACATGCTGGAAGTTATGGATATGTCCGCAGATATACATGTCTACGTTGTGCCTGCGGAGTATAGGGTCGAGCCGCGACTGCATATCCCGGCGTTCGCTTCCGTCTTTCGGTGTTTCGGCATAAATGGGGTGGTGTCCGGCCACGATTACCCAGTCTTCTTTAGCGGCGGTCAGGACAGAATCAATCCATGCGAGTTGTTGTTTGTAATCTTGTTGGCAAGCATCGGGATAAGTCTCTTTCTCATTACGGTATTTGTCTATCATCGGAGCGGTATCTACCCAAACTACCCGGATAGTCATGCCTTTGTCTTCAAAAACTTTGGTATAGTAACGTGCGGGCATTGTCCAGCGGCGGCTGATATTCGAATAATCCAGTACGGCTTGCGTGTTGCCGCGGTATTCGTGATTGCCGCACACGGGAAACCAGTCAATCATGAGCTCAGGGTGACTGTAAATAAGTTCATAATTAGTCATCCACAAAGGGTCTTGCGTTGACTGCACGCCTTCGAAGTGGTGTACATCGCCGATAGCTATCACACATTCGGGGCCTACCTCTTCGGCCATAACTCCCATTAGTTCTGCTATAGGCTTTTGGTCGTAATAACCGTTACGTCCAAGGTCATTGGCTATATAAAAATTGCACTTGTCGTCGTAAACACTATAATCTATACTGTCTTGCGCCGTACACAATACTGCAAAAAGAAGCAAGGCAGGCAGAAGCATAAGTCTTTTAATTTCCATATTCATTATTATTGTTTTGTACATTGGTTTTATATGCAAAGGTATCAAAATACGGGATTTCTCTGAAAGAAAGTATGAAGCCTCACCGTTTGTATAACAAGCGAGGCTTCACGATTTAACTAAAAGCTCACTTTTATTCCGGCATTAAAGCGCGCACCGTAGTACTCCACTTGTGCAGTGCGGTCTTTCGTGCCTTGGTAATAGCGCAACGGCTGATTCAAAAGGTTCGTCACATCTGCATATATGGTAGTCTTGAAACGTTTGCCGAATGTGTACGAAGCGTTCAAATCCAAATAGTTCACTTTATCATAATAACGGTCCAATTGAGCAACCTCGCCCATTTCATCCACAAAAGCAGAAGCAAAGTTGTAGGAAAGACGGAGATTAAAACCCCACTTCTCGAAAAAGAGAGAAGCGTTTGCGGTATGCTCGGGAGAGCCAATCATATCGACATCCTCGCCATCCTCCAGAACGCGGTGTTCAAAATGATGATTCTTGGTCTTGTTTGCCGTATAAGTATAGTTTCCGTAAAAACCGAGGCACTTGAGAGCCGGAGTTATGAAACCAAAATCACGCTGGTAAGCAACTTCTACGCCAAATAGGTCTGCGTCGTAAGCATTTATGGGCTTTGAAATTTCGTAATCATACGTACCGGTAATTGGTAACTGCGAGTCCATTCCTTTCCATACTTCATCAACTATTACGTTGTTTATACTTTTGTAGAACAAGCCGACGCTTACCAAACCAACTGACTTAAAGTAATATTCTGCACTCAAATCAAAGTTATACGACGTGGTGGGCTTCAAGTTTGGGTTTCCGATGGTTGCTTCCTCGTCTGCGCGGTTATAGTTAACACTTGGTATCAATGCAGAGTACTTGGGACGTGAAAGCGTTTCTGTAAATGAAGCACGCAATTTAAGGTCGTCGTTCACATCGTACTTTAACAACACGCTCGGAAGCCAGTTCGTATAACTGTTTTTGCGATTGCCGGTTGATTCCAAACTTTCATTCTCGTCCTCATCTACAACCCAGTTCAAACCACGGTAGTTCAACGCTGTGTGCTCCATGCGCAGACCGAGCATAAGGTCCAACTTTTGTCCAAGCTTTTGGTCGAAGCGCAAGTAAGCACTGGTAATTTCTTCTTTTGCGTGATAATTGCCCGACATTTCTTCATAGTCGGGTTCTCCTTGCATTGAATTGAAATTAATGCTGCCGAGATATTTCTTGCTTACGAAATGCGTTCCTTCGGGATAGTTGTCGCCAACCATAAACCCTTTGCGAATTTGCGACGAACCGTGTTCGCGCCAAGCACCTCCGTCGTTAAAGATGGGATTGTCGTTTACATCTTCGCCGTCGTACTTATACATGGTTGTTTCCCTGTCTTTTTCTTTGTTTGTATACTTACCGCCAAAACGCAATGTGTTTCCGTAAAGTCCTTTCATCAGAGGCAACTCAAAATTAAGGCGGAACTTCCATTCATTTTCATAAATACTTTGATTGCTGTTTGTAAGCTCGTCCAATTCCCAACCTTCATTATCCAATCCAGGAATAGCAATAGTAGAATAAGGTGCACGACCACCAATACCACGGAAAGTATTAATAAGGTTTTCACCTGTATTGTTGTCCATTTTCAAACCGAAATAACGTTCGTTTGGCCGGTCCTCGCTGGCACGTGAGAAAGAAGCAGCCCAGTCCATAAGCAAACGGCCGCCGAGATTGTGTTCGCCGTCTAAAGTAAAGTCCATTGTTTGCTGGCGTTCCAAACGCGCATTCCTTGTATCGTCAGCTCCGCCTTTGGTTTGCAATTCTATGGATTGTTCTGAAGGATCACTCTCATCCAAATCCTTATAAACCACGCGGTATCTGTTTTCCCAGTCATTGCGACGGTTATAAATACCTTTAAACGATATTTTATGGTCGGGGTTGAACTCATAATCCAAAGCCAAAGAATAGCTCTGGCGTTCGCGGGTTACGTAATACTGTCGCACTTGTGCTTCTTTCATTACAACACTTCCGTCATCGACATCATATTCAAACTCTGCATTGTCAGAGCCGCCGGGTGCATTTTGGTATGAGCCGGAAAACATCAGCCCGAGTTTGTCATTGAAGAAGCGGTCGCCGTATGTCAACCCTAAATTGAGTTGCGCCTTTTTGCTAACGGCATTATACCCGCTTCCGGCCGTTGCATTGAACATACGTTTGTTAGGCGTGTTTTTCGTAACGAGATTTATGCTTCCGCCTATCGCGTCAGCGTCCATGTCGGCCGTCACAACCTTGTTCACCTCTATTGTCTGCACCATATCAGCCGGAATAAGGTCGAGCTGCACGTTACGCGTGTCGCCTTCTGCCGACGGAATACGGTTTCCGTTGATTGTAACCGAACTGAGGTCGGCACTCGTTCCGCGTACCTGCCCAAAACGGGCTTCTCCCTGGTCGTACTGCACATTTATTCCTGATATGCGCTTCAGTGCGTCGCCTATATTCGAATCGGGAAACTTTCCAACCTGGTCGGCAGACACTACGTTCACGATTCCCATTGCATTCTTTTGTGAAGACAAAGCGCGGCGTTGTCCGTTGAATGCACCGCCTACCACTACTTCGCGCAATTTTACGCCGTCGTTCAGCATTACATCGCTTTCTACCGTTTTACCTTCAGGAACCGTTATTGTCATTTCTACCGGTGAATAGCCTACATACGACACTTTAACCTTATACGTACCCGGTGCTATATTCGTGAGTGTATAAAAGCCATTAATATCACTCACCACTCCTGTGTGCAGCGAATCTATATAGATTGTAGCTCCGGGAAGTGTCTGGTTGGAAGTATCCAATATACGGCCTTTGATTGTACCGTGTTTTAATTCGTTAACGTTTACATTTGCCAATACTTGCAGTCCTGCCGATAAAAGAATAAGCAGCGACAAAAGCACTTTTTCAATTTGTTTCATACTTTAAAATTTATTTTGAATTTCGCTGCAAAAGTATTATGGCTTTGTTACGCTATTTTTACAGAGATTTTAAGATTATGAAACAATTGGATTACAAGAACGTTAAATGTAAAATCCAATACCAGAGAGCACAAAACAAAGATATACAACTATAAATCAAGCTATTTCACATAAGACACAAACACAACAACAAATCTATGTCACCTATGAGCCAATATAAAAACGAATGCGCTGCAAATTTCTTTAATGAAAAACGTACACCGGTCTTTCACCAATCGCACAACATCGGAAACGATCTAACCAAGCAACCTTTTCCGGTGGAAGTGCCTTTATAAAAATAAGTGCTCCGAAAAAAAGCCTTTTTTGTCTGCCATTCCTTGAGCCGGCCCACAGGAAGCAAAAAATATGTCTGAGATATTTTAAAATACAAGGCACATATTTTAAAATATGTGCCTTGTATTTTTTCTTTTCTCCCACGTGGGTATAACGCACTGAAAATCAAGCACCATTTTTCAGCCTTTTGAAAGGCTTTTTTTAATCCTGTTTTTCATGTCGCAGTATGTCCGCGTCGACAACCATACTATGACGAAACAAGTGTCACAACAAGCCTACCTGCTCGAACATATTCCTGTAAAATCCGACTTTCTTATCGAGCGACAACGGGTATGCGCGACTACTGCTGGGCATACGAAAAAAGAGAAGCTGCCTGCCATTTAATTCAAAACCAACAGACATTCCTGTTTTAGGGACCTCTACTTCCAATTGCCGGCCTATTTCATCGGCTGCTTTCTGCCCCGTAGCTACAACGGCACGACATTGCTCCAGAGTTGATAGCATTCCGCGTACATCGGTCGGCTCCAATATCTCCAAATATTTGTCCGACGCGTTATCCTTGCGGCGTATCACTTCGGTTGCCGTATCATATAATCCTATTCCTTTTTCCTCAAGCAATTTTACTATATCGTCGCGACGATAGCATTTATTTTCCGAATCTACGAAGAACTGGCTGTCACCACGGAATATCTTTCCAAATATACGCCACATGTCATTATTGAAGTTAGGATAGAAAAACTCCATGGACCAGCGTTTTTGCTGAGGAGGGAAACTGCCGAGCATTAAAAGCCGTGTGCCGTGCGGTAGGAAAGGTTCTAACGGATGTTTGTCTACCATTTTTTGAATTTTTTCGGGTTTGAACGCCTGTAATGTCCCTTGGGCATAAAATTCACACCTACATATATATTAAATACCGCAACCGCGTTGCTTATCGAAAACTTGCTTTTATTATAATTATATGCGTGTACCACCGCCGATGTACCCATGAAAAATCTGTTTGTGTTCCAAACCAGCCCCATTCTTCCAATAGCGTCGAAGTTGAATGTACTGCGCTTGAATAATATGTCTTGGCTCTCGAACGATTCGCCTTTGGCAAACTTATATCCCACAGCCGGGGCTATCGACACGGAGCACAGGAGGTTCGGAGCAAAAACCCAGTTGTAGGCATAGCCAAAATTTATGCTGTAATCATAATAGTTTATTTCGTTGAATTTTAATTCGTCATATAATCCAACGCCATTGTTGCCTCCTGTTATCAACGATGACGGTAAACGGGAATAATCAAAATCCAATGCCTGGTGTGAATATATAAACCCGAGTTTCCACGTTCCGCAGCTTTTCTTCTGCACGGTACTTTGCCCGTAAGCAGCCGGATAAGAAAAGCGTTTATGGTTGAATATATAATAAACGTTCAAACTTTTTATCGACGTTTTAAGGCCATCAAACTTGACATCCTTGTATATCTTGTCGTTCTGTTTTCCGAAACCTTTAACCGAGCCGATTGTGTAGTCGCCGTTGTTCTTTTGGTATATCAAATCGGCTCCGAACGCGGAACTGTAAACGCTCAAATTGAATTGTGTAGATTTGTTAGAGGTATAAGTGCGCGCTATATCAAAATTATAACCGAGAAAAATCCAATGCCATCCAATATAAGGGCCTAAAGTAAGTCGCGGCTTGGAATAAAAATTTATTTGCTGCTTGTCGCTGCCTGCGCTTCGGCCTCTTATGCTATAAGCATTTATCAGGCAGGTTTGCTGCACCATCGCCGTAAAATTATAATAGTTGGGAGTTACGTAAGTAGTGTCTATCTCATTCAGACTCTTAAGGAATTTATAAAACTTGCTTTGCTTCCACTTTTTTTTATGCGATTTCTTTTCCGGCAAAGCTTTGGCCGTATCGTTTGATAAAGAATCCAGCCACTCTTCATTACCTGCACACGACATTAATGCTCGAGCAGGTGCATTTGCAAAACACATATTCCAAATGCAGATACAAAATATTATGCAAGTTAATATTCTCATCACATTGAGCTATGTATTTCCCTTTTACAAAAGATTTGAGACGCCAACTATGTCTCTTTTGCCGCATGCTAACTATTACGGCTATTGTTTAAATAATATTATAGAGATTATGTGGGTAAATACTTTTTTTAATTCCTATTGTCTACAACTTTCCTAAAATACGGTCCATTACCCAGTTTACAGATGTTGCACTTACGCTGTCGCAATTACATACAGCCTTGCCTTGCAAATGCTCTACTACCAACTTTATCAAAGGCAACTGCACGTGTTCCGGATTCTTTACAACTATTTCCTCGTGCCCGCGCTCCGTGTTCAGCTTTATAGGTGTGTATATGAAGATAGAAAAACTAAGCTGTCCCTTGTCGCCTATCACTTCTATACAATCTTCTCTTGCCGACTCATGTGCTACAAAGCACCAGGAGCCAGAGCCCGGAAGACCTGAAGCAAAGCGGAACGCGGCGCTTACGGTATCTTCTGTTTCGTATAGACCGGCACGGTTGCTGCAATAGCCTTTGGCCTCTACTATAGGGCCGAAAATCTCCTGCAGCATGTCTATCTGGTGAGGAGCGAAATCATAAAAGTATCCGCCGCCGGCTATGTCGGGCAAAACACGCCACGGCATGTTCTGTCTGCTGTAATCCAAGTCGCGCGGGGGCGCGGCAAAACGAAGCTGTACATTTATAACTTTGCCTATCCGGCCTTCGTCTATAAGTTGTTTTACCTTTTTAAAATAAGGCAGATACCTTCTATAATATGCCGCAAAACATGGAACGCCTGTTTTTTCGGCTATGCGGTTAATTCTTCCGCAATCCGGATAATTCGAAGCCAATGGCTTTTCCACATAAGCCGGTTTACCCGACTTTAGTGCCATTATGGCATACGTAACATGCGTGGAAGGAGGTGTTGCGATATATACGGCATTTACCTCGGGGTCGTCGATAAGTTCCTGCGGGTCTGTGTACCACCGCGGTATTCCGTGACGCTCTGCATAAGAACGCACCTTATCCTTGCTGCGGCTCATGACAGCAACAACCCTCGAACCCTCGACCAACGAAAAAGCCGGGCCGCTCTTTTTTTCGGTTGCCTCACCACAACCGATAAAGCCCCATGATACAACTGAATTTTCCATATATGTGTACAAAGGTATACTTTTTTTACGTATTCTTCGTTGCCTGTATAACGAAAAGGTTTCAATATGAAAGAACTTAATTTTGAAACGCCGGACATATCTATTATAAAAAGCATAAAATCCGGCATTAAAATCATAATAAACAACATAAAAACAATAAGCCTCGGGCTGGCCATTCCGACATTGTTATTTGCACTGATTGCAACAGTCACAATATGCGGCAACGTAGGTGTTGTAAAAATAGATTACAACCACTATATGCCTTACCACGAGATTTCAGAGTGGTTCCTCGCAAAATATATAATCGGGACATTGGTCTCCGTTGTCTTGTTCATGCTATGGCGCGGCTACACATTCCATTATTTATCCAACTTCGACAAAGAAAAAAAGGCTTTCTGCGTCAAGACATCGCGCATAAGCGACTTTTTCTATTCCGGACTCCGTTTCATACAATTTTGCCTGCTTGCATTCATTGTATTCGGAATAATCGGCGCGATACTCGCATACATAAGCATAACGGTCAGCGCATGGCTGTGGACAGCCTTTATAATATATGCGGTTTTCGTTTCCGTTCCGTTGTACATCTCCGGCTATGAATATATGCTGAACGACATAAACTTTCGCAAAGCATTAAAAACAGCCGCAAAACGAACTGCAGAACAGTGGGGACGGGTGTTCCTTCGGCTTTTACTGGTAAATACTGCCGCCATCATACTCGTCGTGATATTGACAATCCCGGCAGCCACATTGGGCCTGAGCCTGTACGACAACGCTACAGCAGTGGTAATGACAGGAGCGAGTTCTTCACCGGTACTCATTTATATAATGGAATATATAGCCGTTTTCATCGCCAGTGTGCTTGTGCTGTATATAATATTGATAAGCACATCCGTATTAATGTTTTTCTTGGACGACGCGAACAAATATTCTGCCTATCTGGCACAAGCCCGTTTAGAAGACAGATAAGACAGGGAAACACCTGTATAAATTTTTATATACACGCACATCTGATTTTGTCCGTGTTTTTCACACGTTTTTCAGCAGGGTTTTCAGAGAGCAAAAAATATGTCTGAGATATTTTAAAATATGTCAGACATATTTTGAATTATGTGCCTTGTTTTTTTTCTTTTCTCCCACGTGGGTATAACACACTGAAAATTAGTTTTCACATTTTGGAGCCTCAAAACAGCTTTTATCGTGACAGGTTTTCCCCGTTTTTTATACAAAACACTTCTACCGCTTTTTCTACCGACACACGAATATTCTCAAGCATAAAACAAAGCACCAATGAAAAATTTTACAGCCTTGCTACCTAAATATACAAACAAACAGGCAAAACCTCTGAAAATATTTATGATTAACATGCGACGGAATGTAAATAAATTCGTACTTTTGCACGCCGATTATTATCAGCAGGCAGAAAACCTGCAAAGCGCGTGTTAATAGTAACGCCAATTTTGGCCGGGCGTTATGGTTAGTGAATCGCGATTAAAGCTATGAACGCATTAATTATCAAATGCATTCATGCAGTTCGAAAGACGGTGCAAAAATCGTCATGAATTGTAATAAAGTAACATTTAAAACAGAAACGAAAGTGAACACATTAAGTTTTAAAACTATTTCTGTAAACAAGAAAAATGCACAGAAAGAGTGGGTAGTTGTGGACGCTACAGATCAAGTGCTCGGACGTCTCTGCACGAAAGTAGCCAAACTGCTCCGCGGCAAATACAAACCGTCATTTACACCCAACAGCGATTGCGGCGACAACGTTATCATCATCAACGCCAACAAAGTACGCCTTACTGGTAATAAATGGACCGGCAGAACTTATTACACTTACTCATTATACCCCGGCGGCCAGCGCGAACATACACCGCAAAGCATTTTCAACAAGCCTAACGGCCCCTCTACTTTGGTTCGCAAAGTAGTTCGCGGCATGTTGCCTAAAAACCGTTTGGGACGTACAATTCTCGGAAACTTGTACGTATACGAAGGAAACGAGCACAAACATGAAGCTCAGTCTCCCAAAACAATAGATATTAACCAGTATAAATAAAATAGTAAATGGAAGTCATTAACGCATTAGGCAGACGAAAGAGTGCAGTTGCACGCGTATTCGTAAGCGAAGGTACAGGAAAGATTACTATAAACAAAAAAGACATCACAGAGTACTTTCCATCATCTATTTTACAATTCGTGGTTAAACAACCGCTCCAGACTCTTGAAGTATTGGAAAAATACGACATCAAGGCAAACATCGACGGAGGCGGCTTTACAGGCCAGTCACAAGCACTTCGCCTTGCTATTGCCCGCGCTCTCGTTAAAATAAATCCCGAAGATAAAGCCGCATTAAGGAAAGAAGGCTTTATGACACGTGATTCCCGTGAGGTTGAACGCAAGAAGCCGGGACGTCCAAAAGCACGCCGCCGCTTCCAGTTCTCTAAACGTTAATGCGTTTACCGAACGGCAAAACAGTTTAGTATCTAAACCACCGCGATTCCAGGATACAAATATTTGGGTTAGCTTGTTACGGCAAGCAACCCAAATAAATTAAATTGCAGAACGGACTACCCGGCGGTTGGTGCTCAAAAGCAACAAAAAGAAAGTAAACAATTAAAACAAAAGACAAATGTCACGCACAAATTTCGAAACCTTATTAGAAGCAGGTTGCCACTTCGGCCACTTGAAACGCAAATGGAATCCGGCTATGGCTCCATACATCTTTATGGAACGTAACGGAATCCACATTATCGACTTGAACAAAACAGTAGCAAAAGTTGATTCTGCTGCCGAAGCACTGAAACAGATTGCAAAATCCGGCAAGAAAATCCTTTTCGTTGCTACTAAAAAACAAATAAAGGAAATCGTTGCAGCCAAAGCCACTTCTGTAGGAATGCCCTACGTAATCGAGCGCTGGCCGGGCGGTATGCTTACTAACTTCCCTACAATACGTAAGGCAGTTAAAAAGATGGCAAACATCGACAAGCTTACAGCCGACGGAACTTTCTCAAACCTTTCAAAACGCGAGATTCTCCAGATAAGCCGCCAGCGTGCCAAGCTCGAAAAGAACCTCGGCTCTATCGCAGACCTCACACGCCTGCCTGCCGCACTGTTCATCGTTGACGTATACAAGGAAAACATCGCTGTACGCGAGGCAAACCGCCTTGGAATCCCCGTATTCGGAATAGTTGATACAAACAGCGATCCTTCAAACATCGATTACGTTATTCCCGCTAACGATGACGCAGCAAAGAGTGTAGAAGTTATTCTCGACGCATGCTGCGCTGCCATCAACGAAGGCATAGAAGAACGCAAAATAGAAAAGGCCGACGCTGAAGCAGCTGCACAGCAACCCGACGAAGCTCCTAAAATGCGCCACCGTTCACAGAAAGCACGCGTAGAAAAAGAAGAAAACACTGCCGAGAATGCAGAAAAAGAGGCAGAGTCTTCAAAAGAATCCGCAGCCGAAGTTGCAGAATAATTCATTAAAATAAAAAATCACGACTATTATGGCAGTAACAATAGCAGAAATCACAAAACTCCGTAAGTTGAGCGGCGCCGGAATGATGGATTGCAAAAAAGCACTCGAAGAGTCTAACGGCGACATCGAAAAAGCTATGGAAATAATCCGCAAAAAGGGACAAGCCGTAGCAGCAAAGCGTTCAGACCGCGAAGCTTCAGAAGGTTGCGTACTGGTAAAGGCAGAAAACGGATTCGGCGCAATAATCGCACTGAAATGTGAGACTGACTTCGTTGCAAAGAACGAAGACTTACTAAAGCTGAACCAGCAGATAATCGACGCTGCAGTAGCTGCAAAAGCAAAATCCTTGGACGAGATAAAAGGTCTCATGCTTGGCAATGAAACCGTAGCAGACGCAATCATTGCAAGAAGCGGCATAACAGGCGAGAAAATGGAACTCGACGGCTATTCGTATATCGAAAGCGACAATATTTCAACCTACGACCACCAGGGCAAACACATGCTCTGCACCATGGTAGCGCTGAACAAAGCTGTCGACCCTCAATATGGCCACGCCGTAGCTATGCAAATCGCAGCAATGAATCCTATTTCGATAAACAAAGACGATGTTCCCGAGGACGTTCGTCAGCGTGAGTTCGAGATTGCTGCCGACAAAGCACGCCAGGAAGGTAAACCCGAGGCTATGATAGAGAGAATCGCAGAAGGCCGTATGCAGAAATTCTACAAGGAAAACTGCCTCCTGAACCAGGAATTCATCCAGGACGGAAGCCTTTCTGTTGCAGATTATCTCAAAAAAGCTGACAAAGACTGCACAGTAACAGCGTTCAAACGCTTTACTCTCCGCGCAGAATAATTTTATTGTAAAATAAGATTGCTTTACCGGGGGACGCTACTTTGCGTCCCCCCCTTTTTTTATATGCTTTACATGCCAAAGTGTCAAACTTACATTGCAAAACAACCCATGTTTACATCTTTATAATCGCATTTTAATATAAACTTAAATACCAATATTAATTATTTCCCTTATATTTGTCGTGTCAAACAAAGAAGAGTATATTCAACAGATTATATACCAACTTCTTAAAAATAAAAAACTATTATGCTACAAGAAAAAGCTGGAGAACTCGCAGGCAAAATTTGGAGTTCACTTAATGAAAACGGTGCACAAACTCTCAAACAGATTAAGAAAACTGCGAAAATCACCGAAAAAGACTTCTACCTTGGCCTTGGCTGGCTTCTCCGTGAAGACAAAGTCAACACAACTGAAATTGAGGATGGTGAAACAACATTCGAATTAAAATAATTAATTCGAATTTAAACTCGAAGTACGTAAGATACGTGCCATGTACGTGTAAAGTACTCACTTTCACCGCAATGCCGTATTTTTGGATTAAATGAAAAGCCCTTTCCTGTCAGGAAAGGGCTTTTCATTTACGCCGCTCCCGCCTTGGCAAGGCGATTAAAGCACATCATAACTTGCAGCATCGCGGAAAAACGCTAACTTTAACCTCCGTAATAAAAATCATTGGCTCAAACACACAATAACACAAAAAAGACGATGTACAACAAAAGAACACTCCCCCTGCGGCTCACTGTCGCACTTGCCCTTACCTTTATAATATGCCCGCTTGCGGCAACAGCCCAGACACGCATAGCCATATTCGGAGGGTCCGTAGCACAATTTTTCAAAGACCGCGGGGCACAGGATGTGCTTGCCAAAATGCTGCCCGGCGCAGAATTGCACAATTTCGGAAAAGCCGGCGACGGGCTGTGCAAACAAACCAAAATCGAAAACGGCAAAGCCGTAATAGGAGGAATACCGAAAATAGTATCAGAACAATGCGCCGCAAACGTAGCACCATACGACATATATATAATATGGTGCTCCACGAACGACATATGGGGAAACCCGATAGGAACATCGTCCGACTATACCGAAGAAGACGGCTTTGACGAGAGAAAGCTCACCACGCAATGCGGCGGCCTGAACTACTGCATTAAAACCATACAGCAACACTCACCCGGCGCAAAGATATTGCTGTTCGCCTCATTGAAAAGCTTTACGGACTCTTACGGTTACAGCCGCACAGGGCTAAGCAAGTATAATCCCCCGCGCAGGATGTGCGACTACGTGGACGCACAGATAGAATGTGCAGAACGCTTTTCCGTACCGGTGCTTAACCTCTGGGCCGAAAGCGGGATAAACGAATATAACTTCAAGGAACTGTGCCCCGACGGCATACACCCCACGGCAGAAGCCTACAAGCAAATGTGCCCGCTGTTCCGCCAATTCCTGCTGCGCTTTATCGGCAATAACGCACAGGAAGCAAAATAAAACCCTACCGGCACCATTCCCTACCCTATTCCGGCCGTCCCGTAACCGGGTGCCCTCGGCACCGCCGTTTCCGTCCATATTTACGCATGGTGCGAAGCCCTGCATTCACGCAGGTTTGGAAGCGGGCGGAAAATATGTGCCTTGTATTTTAAAATATGTCCGACATAATTCGAAATATGTCGGACATATTTTTTCTTTGCTGCTAAACATGTATCCACCTACGGCAAGACATAGCCGCTCCGGCACTATTTTTTTCCGGGGACGGACCTCGCCTTACAGACACACATCGGCGGGATACACCTACGATGCAATAACACAAGCAGACGGCAGTGATTATTTATTTAATGTTATGAAACATCTGCCATAAATCACTGTCCTAAACCGTCCTGCCTGCACGTAAAACAATAATACCGAACGCATATCCGGATATAATGAAATCCTTAAAAATGGGTATTGCCCGACAACATAAAGCCCTGTACCTTTGCAAAGACTAAAACACCGTTCACAACCTATGCAAGTGCTGAAAGAGGACATTCGCAGCCGTATATTGACTGTAGCCAGGCAACAATTCGAGAGGAAAGGCTATGTCAAAACTTCCATGCGCGAAATAGCGGAGTTAGCTGGGGTTGGTGTCGGGAATATCTATAACTACTTCACAAGCAAAGATGAATTATTCCATGAAGTGGTCCGTCCTGTTTTGTGCGCTTTGGAAGCCATGCTGCAAGAACACCACGGCATACGGGGCGAAGATATTATGATGATGCGGTCGGAACAATATCTGAGGTCCTGCATAGACGAATACGTCTCGCTTTTTGACAAACACCGCACACTGATGGGGATTCTGTTGTTTCATGCACAAGGTTCTTCATTGGAATGTTTCCGCGAAGATTACACCTGCCGTTCTACGGAATTGGTAAAGGCATGGTTCGCGGCCATGCAGCAGAGACATCCCGGAATCAATACTGAAGTATCCGACTTTATCATCCATCTGCATACGGTATGGATGTTAACCTTGTTTGAGGAACTGTTAATGCATTCAGTGCCCCGGCAAGAAATGGAGGCAATTTTGCACGATTATATCCTATTTGAAATTCAAGGCTGGAAAGCAATTATCAAGATATGAGGTACAGGCAACGCACATACAAACAGACTGCCACCACAGGGCAGCTGACAAAGGGGGAAAACTTTACGGAGTTTTCCTCCTTTTTTTGAACAAGTTTGAATATCGTTCACTATTAAAGACCAAAAGAAATGAAACAGAAATGCAAGTTTAAGAGCATTGTAGCCGAGACACTTCTTATTCCGCTTTACATGAGAGCTAAAGAAAGCCGGCGTGACAATCCCATCCTGAATGACAAGACTGCGGAACGTCTGGCAGACAGTTTGGAATATGATTACTCCCAATTCGACGGGGCAAAACTCAGCGAAGTAGGATGCGTAGTGCGCGGATGGTATTTCGACCGCGCCGTGCGGCGGTTCATCGAAACACAGCCAAATCCTGTCGTTGTAAACGTAGGGTGCGGACTGGATACCCGTTTCCAGCGTATCGGAGACAGAAAAGCCGTCTTTTATGACATGGACTTGCCGGAAGTCATTGCGCTGCGCCGGCAGTTGATACCGGAACAGCCAGGCAATATCTATATCGCGGCTTCACTGCTGGAAACCGACTGGATGGATGACTTGCTACGGAAGCACCCCGATTCGAAATTTATCTTCATTATAGAAGGCGTGCTGATGTATTTTTACGAGGAACAGGTAAAAACATTCCTGCGTCACGTAGCACACCGTTTTGGCGGCGGGGAGTTATGGTTCGACGTGTGCGGCACAATGATGAGCCGGCATGTTGCAAAACCCGACGCACTCCGCAAACACGAGGCTCAAATCCGTTCAGGGTTGAATAACGGGCATTTGGTGGAACAATGGGAACCTGTTTTACAACTTATCGAGCAGGCCAATTACATGAAGTTCTTTCGCCCGCGTTGGGGATTCTTATTCGGGCAGATACTGGGACGCATGAAATGGCTGTGCTATAAGTTCAGTTCATTGCTCGGATATAGAATCACATCGGAATAACGGTATAACGTAATAACAATGAAAAAGTCAAAAAAGAAAAAAGGTTTGTCCCGCCTGTTCGAGATAGCGGGGCAAAGGAAAGGCCTGCTTATACTGGCAGGTCTGTTGTCCGCCGGAAGTGCGGCATGCATGCTTGTGCCTTATTGGGCGGTTTATGAAATTTTGAAAGAGTTGCTGTCGCACGGCTCCAATCTTTCCGCTTCGGACGGAACGGGCATTACATACTGGGGATGGGTAGCATTCGGAGGGCTTGTTGGCGGATTGGTATTGCTATATGCAGCCTTGATGTCCTCGCATGTGGCCGCGTTCCGTATCTTGTATGGGTTGCGTGTCCGTCTGTCCGAACATATCGGCAAACTGCCTTTGGGATATTTGAACAATACCTCTACGGGAGCCATCAAGAAAACAATGGACCAAAACATCGAGAAAATAGAGGGTTTCATAGCCCATACCATCCCGGATTTGGTCAATGTAATAGCAACGGTAGTGGTAATGCTGGTCATCTTTTTCTCGCTGGATGTGTGGCTGACAGTCGTGTGCCTGGCCGTTGTGGTGCTTAGCTTATTCCTGCAATTTTCCAATTTCATGGGGAAAAGGGCAAGGGAATTCATGGGCATCTACTACGACGCGCAGGAAAAAATGAGCGCGTCCGCCGTGCAGTATGTGCGGGGAATGCCCGTCGTCAAAATATTCGGGCAAAGCGTCCGCTCGTTCCGTCAGTTCAATGCCGAGATTCAGGCATACAAGACATTCGCCTTGAAATGCTGTGATACCTACCAGAACGGGATGATTGCCTTTACCGTCTTGCTAAATTCGATGGTAACGTTTATTCTTCCTATGGGCATCTTGCTGATGCAAGCCAGTCCGCAATCCTTGTCATTGGCGGTAGTATGGCTGTTCTTCATTATCATGGGACCGGGTATGGCTTCCCCCGTTTATAAACTGACATTCTTGGGAGGTAATACGCGCGACATCGATGAAGGTGTAAACCGTATCGACCGCATACTGGAAAAGAAACCTGTGCCGGAGCCGGTACATCCGCAAGTGCCTGCCGCTTACGATGTGGAATTTCGCCATGTGTCATTCTCATACGAGAACACAGAACAGGGAACACGGACGGAAGCACTGCGTGATGTCAGCTTCATTGCATCACAAGGAAAGATAACTGCCCTTGTCGGCCCGTCAGGAAGCGGCAAATCAACGGTCGCCAACCTGATACCTCGGTTCTGGGATGTGGAGCAAGGGAAAATATGTATAGGCGGTGCAGATATACGCCAAATACCTACCGCAAAACTGATGGATATGGTTTCATTCGTCTTTCAAGACACTTTCCTTTTTTACGACACATTATATGAGAACATCGCCGTAGGCTCTCCTGATGCTACGAAAGAAAAGGTGATTGCCGCTGCGAAAGCCGCCCAATGCCATGATTTCATAGAGCGTCTGCCGCAAGGCTACGAAACAAGGATAGGCGATAAAGGTGTATTCCTGTCCGGCGGTGAAGCCCAACGGATATGTGTGGCTCGTGCCATATTGAAGAATGCTCCGATACTGGTGTTGGACGAAGCGACTGCTTTCGCCGACCCTGAAAACGAGCATAAAATGCAGATGGCTTTGCAGTCGCTGATAAAGGACAAGACGGTCATTGTGATTGCCCATCGCCTTTCTTCCATTATTTCTGCGCATCAGATTGTCGTCATGAAAGAAGGAAGCATTGTGCAATGCGGAAGGCATGAACAATTATCCGGGACAGAGGGTGTATATAAAAACATGTGGGATGCCTATACGAGCGCATACCATTGGACATTGAACAAAAACTAAAAGCAATATGAGAAAGAAGAATTTCTTAAACAAGGTCTTGCAAAACACAAGTTGTCCGCAAGGATTTTGGGGACGGATGATTTTGCGAGGAATGAATTGTTTTCATGCATCTTTAGCTAATCGCGGCATGAAGCAAGTGGAATGGCAGCCGAATTGGAATGTTCTTGATATAGGCTGTGGCGGTGGTGCGAATTTGAAACGTTTATTGAATTTATGTCCAAAAGGAAATATCTACGGCATAGACCTGTCAGAAGAAAGTGTTTCATTCGCCCAAAAGTACAACGAAAAAGACTTGAATAAAAGATGTTTCATACAACAAGGGAATGTTTGTTCATTACCTTATGAGGATGGATTCTTTAATGCTATCACGGCTTTTGAAACGGTCTATTTTTGGTCGCCTGTAAACATAGCGTTGTCTGAAGTGGCGCGTGTTCTCCGAGAAGGAGGTTGTTTCCTTATTAGTCTGGAAGCGAGCGACCCCGAACTTGGAAAAATGTGGACGGAACGGATAGACGGTATGGTTGTCTATACTCCGGCAGAATTGGAAGAGCGGTTGCATGAAGTCGGATTTTCATCCATCAGAACAATCCGTAAAAAGGAAGAAATACATATTATAGCATATAAATAAAATAAGATATGAATGCAATAAAGAATATTACAATAGGTCACACGGAAAGACTTTACAAGCCGGTGGGTTACACCATGCTTGCCAACTTAGTGAATATAGTACCGTTTTGTCTTTCTATAGAAGCGATACGTATCATTTTCAGTGCATTTGACGGGAGCGGACAGCCGCTTGACACGACCCGCCTGTGGTGGATATTCGGCATTATGGCTGTTTATATGCTGGTCATGGCTTTGGCAGAACGGGCATCCTACCGAGCCAATTTTAGAGGAGCATACGAAATGAGTGCTTCCGGGCGTTTGTCGCTGGCGGAGCACTTGCGGAAACTATCGTTGGGCTTTTTGTCGAAACGTGATCCGGGTGATTTGTCGTCTATGCTTGTTACGGACTTCATGATGGCAGAAACCGGAATTTCGCACCACCTGCCCCAATTGATGGGCGCAGTGGTAATGCCCGTGCTAGCTTTTGCTTCGCTTGTATGGATAGATTGGAGGATGGCGGTCAGTATGTTTGCCGCCTTGCCGCTTGCCTTGCTCGTTCTGTGGGCAAGCACAAAGGCACAGCGGAAGTTAAGCGGCAGGCAAATTCAAGCAAAAATAAATGCAGGAAACCGGTTGGAAGAATACTTGCAGGGTATTCGTGTAATGAAAGCGTACAATCTGATAGGTGACCGTTTTGTCCGGTTGCGTGACGCCTTTGCCGAACTTCGCCGTGCCTGTATCCGTCAGGAAGCCTTGCTAGGCCCGTTCGTCTTGTTGAGCATTACTTTAGTGCGTGCCGGGCTTACGATGATGATACTGTGCGGTACCTACCTTCTGTTGGGAGGGAAACTTTCAATCCTTGTGTTCGTGCTGTTCCTTGTGGTCGGTTCACGTGTGTTCGACCCGCTTACTTCAGCCCTGACCAATTTTGCAGAATTCCGTTACTTTTCCATCGCCGGGGGACGTATCCTTTCATTGATGAACGAACCGGAAATGGAAGGAGAACGGCAATCCCCGGTGGCTGGTGAAATCCGATTTGAACATGTATCGTTTGCCTACCGAGACAAGGAAGTGTTGCATGATATTAACATTACGCTCCCGAAAAACTCCTTAACGGCTCTTGTAGGTCCTTCAGGAAGCGGGAAAAGTACGGTAATGAAACTTTGTGCCCGTTTCTATGACCCACAGAAAGGGTGTATCTTTTTCAATGGTGTCCCGATGAATGAGATAAATCCAGAAAGTCTGATGAGCCACATCTCTATGGTATTTCAGGATGTCTATCTGTTTCAGGACACTATACGCAATAATATCCGTTTCGGTAAAACAGGTGCGACGGAAGAAGAAATTGTAGCCGCAGCTAAAAAGGCCTGTTGCCACGACTTCATCATGCGGTTGCCCAAAGGATACGACACCTTGGTGGGCGAAGGGGGCTGTACCCTTTCGGGCGGAGAAAAGCAACGCATATCCATAGCCCGTGCCATGCTGAAAGACGCACAAATCATCCTGCTTGACGAAGCGACCGCCTCACTTGACCCCGAAAATGAAGTGGAAGTACAGAAAGCCATAGACACACTCATCAAAGGGCGTACTGTCATCGCCATTGCCCACAGACTTAAAACTATTAAGGGCGCAGACCAAATTATCGTGTTGGATAACGGACGGATAAGGGAAAAAGGTACGCATGAAACATTGATGCAGGCCGAAGGGTTGTATGCCCAACTATGGAACATTCAGGAACAAATCTCAGGATGGAAACTGTAAAAAGCGGCATAGAAATCAATAGGATGTCTGTTTTTATAAAGCAGGCATCCTTTCAAATAATAGATTCTTAAATGAATTTACGGAATAAAGTGTTAGTAGGATATTTTATTTTAGTTG
>URSZ01000022.1 GCA_900550635.1 uncultured Prevotella sp.
ACTGCAATGCCGTGTTTTCGGCAAGGAAATAGAGAGCTCCTCCCGTAGCCCCGAGCACGAGCATGAGCAGCTCGTCCTTGAGGTTGTCGCACCATAGCTTGCTGTGGGTAAACGGTATTATGGCCACGTAGGCAAGCGCGAACCTTATTGCGAATATCTCGGCCGGAGAAAGGCCGTTGTGAAGAAGTATTTTCGACGAAACGAATGTGTTGCTCCAAATGATAATTGTGAGAAGGGCAATCAGATGGTAAAAAATCTTCGATTTAAACATTTTGTCGTTTGATTTCTCGGCGCAAAGGTAGCATAAAAACAGTTATCCGTGAACGGCAGACGAAAATCTGAAAAAAAACTTTACTTTTTACACAATAAATCTTGTATATTTCAGATGGAACATTTATCTTTGCTGAAAATAAGGACTTAAGAAGTATGAAGCTGAATCGGATGATATTGGGTTTGTGCCTCGCAGCGTCTCTTGGCGTTGCGCCGGTGTTTGCGCATGCACAGCAAACCGCCGCGGGTATCGAAGAAAGCGTACAGCCCGTGAGGATAACAGTCTCTGATAATACTAACCAGGAAGTACGTGTCCAAAATGCCGAGGGGCAACAGCTCGAAGTTTACAACCTTATAGGCGTGCGAGTATCTACATTCCGTATCGACAGCGCCGACAAGACCGTTACTTTGGGAGTTCAGCGCGGTTGCTACATTCTTAAGATAGGCAAGGTTGTACGGAAAGTATTCCTGCGCTAATACCGTCTTGACGATGAGATGGTGCAAGGGGCTGCTATCCGTGTTCCTTTTTTTGTTTATGTACGGTTGCAATGAACCTGCCACCGTTTATCCCTATAGCGACATAACCCTGAACAGTTTGGACTCGTTGCGTAACAAGCAATACGCGATAAGCCCGAAAGCCGTGAAGTGGTATATAGATTCCCTCAGGTTGGCTTCGAAAGATACGACGTTCGTTGATTTGTATGTCAACCGGTATTATGCAAACGGAAATCCTTATATCTGGATAGACATGCGTGGCGCAAGCGAGCGGGTGGACTCGCTTGTGGACGTATTGTCGGGCATAGAAAACGAGGCAATAAGCAAGAAAACGGTTTTCTTTTCACAGATAACCGAAGCCCTCGGCAGTATCCGCCGCCTCGACTTTAAACCGCACCGCAATATAAACTATACGCTCGCTTCGCTTGAGTATTTCTCGACTAAGGCTTTTCTAAGATATGTTGCGGGAATGCATTTCGGCTTTATAAACCCCGGAAAGTTTATGAACCGGCTTGAAATGGAGGAACCTGAAGACTCGCTGTGCGAGAAGTACCGCACGCTTTACGATATACCTACGCAAAAATGCGACCGGAAGTATCTCGACAGCATGCTGGCTTGTGCAGCAAGCAGTATCCTTGCCCGCGAAATGAGGAACACTGCGTGCCGTAACAGAAATTATACTTTTTTGCGGGAACAATATGCACGAAAAGACTTAACTTTGGCACAACGCCGGGCACTGGCCGTAAACATGGAACGTTTCCGCTGGCAAGTGCCGAGCGGTGAAGGGAAATATGTATGGATAAATGTACCCGACTTCATACTGCGCGCCATGGATGAGGGGCATGAGGCTTTGCAGATGAAAGTGTGCGTGGGAAGCCGTAAACACAAGACCCCGCTCCTTACAAGCCGTATAAAACGTTTGGAACTAAATCCCGTATGGACCGTACCGCAGAGTATAATACGCCGCGAGATAGCCGTGCGTCACGCTGAGGATGAGGAATACTTCGAACGCAACAACATGCGTATAATCGACAAGACTACCGAAGAGGAAGTCATGCCCGGAGATGTCAGCGCGGAAATGCTTAAAAGCGGGAATTACAGAGTAGTTCAGGATAAAGGCGAGGCAAACTCTTTAGGTCGCATGATATTCCGCTTTGACAATGATTTCGCAATCTATCTGCACGACACGCCCAACCGTAGAGCTTTCAATTACAAGCAGCGCACGGTGAGCCATGGCTGCATAAGGCTGGAGAAACCGTTGGAACTGGCAGTTTTCCTGCTCGACGAGAAAGACCCGCTGGTAATAGACAAAATAAAAATAGCGATTGACATGCCTCCTGATACGGAAAAAGGTAAGGAACTCGCAAACGATGAAGATTACAAGAGGATAGGACTTAAAACATTCAAACCAGAGGTGCCGTTGTACATTACTTATTATACCGCTTACCCGGATAATGATGGAAACGTCGTTTATACGTCCGACCCATACGGATATGATGAAAGAATGTCGAGACTTCTCGGCTCGTATTGAGCAGTGACACCGTATAGAGTTGAACAAACGGTTTGCGGCAGTTGTAATATAAATAAGGTGTAAAGGCAAATAGCTGAATAATACAGAAGCGGATAAAACATGAAACGAGAGCTTTACGACGAACAGGCTTTGCAAAGTCAGCTTTCCGACCCTACTCAAAGACGAAAGGCTTTTGAGATTGTGGTGCGGAAGTTATCTTCGCAAATTTACTGGCAAATACGTCGTTTGGTCTTCTCGCATGATGACGCCGACGATATTCTTCAGAATACTTTCATGAAAGCCTGGAGCAGCCTTGAAACATTTCGTGGCGATTCGAAAATATCCACATGGCTTTTCAGAATTGCGACGAATGAGAGCCTGAGTTTCCTGCAGCGCAAGCGTGAACAACTTTCTTTGGACGACCCCGAGGCTTCGGTAGTGAACAGCCTGAGCAGCGAAGAGTATTTTGACGGCGACGAAGCACAACGCAGCTTCATGCAGGCGATAGCTTCTCTTCCCGACAAGCAACGTCTCGTTTTCAATATGAGATACTTTGACGAAATGAAGTATGATGAAATAAGCGAGGTATTAGGCACGTCGGTTGGAGCACTGAAAGCGTCCTATCATATTGCGGTTGAAAAAATAACTACACTCCTGAAAAAAAATGACTAAACCTTTTGGCATTTACTGTGTCTAACTATTAAAAACAATAATAGCCATCATGAAACAGGATGATATTCTTCGGGAAAAGTTCGGGCGCGAGAATCATTTCCGTGTCCCCGAAGGTTATTTCGATGACTTTGCCGATCGCATGATGGAGATGATTCCGGAAGCGGCGGAAGCACCTGCTGTTAAAAGCAGGCGTGAGATTTTCATTGCCAAGGCAAAGCCGTATTTATATCTGGCAGCAATGTTCTGCGGTCTCTTTTTCGGTATCAAGGTAATACAATATAATGCCAGCCGTGTAGAGAAACCTGTAGAGGTTTCTACCGCACAGGTAACGCAGGAAGATTATGTTGACCAATACATAGATGATGTTTGCGATTTTGCCGGAATCGGTAGCGAACAGATATATGCTTGCGTCACGGATGCCGATACAAATTATTAAACATAAGGAATCATGAAGTTATTACATATTTCTTTTGCCTTACTTTTGATTTTCTCTTTACCCGCCCGGGCGCAAGACGATAAGGGCAAGCCGCGTCGTTTCTCGCCTCAGGAATTCATACAGAGGCAGGATGCTTTTATAGTAAAGGAAGCCGGACTGTCAACGTACGAAGCCGCCAACTTTTTCCCCCTGTATCACAATATGGGAAAGGAGAAGTTCGAGTTGAACCGCAAGATACGGATACAGATGAGGAAGGCGAGGACACCCGGACTTACAGAAAAGGAATATGCAGGTATTCTTGAGGAAATGGATAAGCTGCAAGTCGAGAAAGTGAAGCTGGAGGCCGATTACCACCAAAAATTCCGCAAGGTTTTACCGACCGATAAGGTGTTGCGGGTAATTGATGCCGATATTAAATTCGACCGTATGATTTTAAAGGAAATGGTTCGCCATCGTCCCAACCCAATGAACATGCGCAACGGTCCTGAAAGGAATTTAAAGGGATGGTGTCCCGCCAAGTAGCAATCGTTTTAGTGTAACCAGATATTCATTAGTAAAGTGCGAGGCTCCGGTCTGCTATTGCAGGCCGGAGCCTCGTCTGTTCTTATTGTATTCTTGTGTTTGCGGGATAGATGTGCTTGGCGTAACGGGTGGGGCGGCAAGTGTGTCAGTCGGCTGTTTGCCTGTTTATATAAGTGTGTGCCAATATAAACAGCCCAAGCGCCACGGACGACATTATGACCGACATGATTCCGCTCAACACGTTTGAAAACACAACGCACAGAATTGCGTATGCGGCGGCAACGCATATTATTCCGCGCTTTTCACTGCCCGAAAGGCAGCTGCCGGATTTATGCGAGTACAGCTTGTGGTCTACTGAATACTTTCCTGCTCCCCACATAAGTATCACTATATACATGGCCAGGAACAGCATGGG
This sequence comes from uncultured Prevotella sp., assembly GCA_900550635.1. Lineage (GTDB taxonomy): Bacteria > Bacteroidota > Bacteroidia > Bacteroidales > Bacteroidaceae > UBA6398. Next base: position 4,321 of record URSZ01000022.1, read on the forward strand.
CAGCGATTTTGTTACGAACGGGTCGAAAAAGTGGTATTTCGTGGCTACGAGCATGTTGAAGGCCAGTATTGCGGCCGATATTCTGGTTTGGAAGCCAATGGCCAGCGTTACAGGGCAAATTAATTGCGCAAACATCGTGAGCCATAAGGACGGGACGTTGCCCAGTCCTATTGGGTCGCCGAAAAAGTCGTTTACGTATTTGTCGTAGTCTTCGATTTTTGTTATCCCGTAGGGAATCATCATCAGTGCGCCAAAACAGCGGAACAGCAGGTTTATGAACGAAGGGAATTTGTCGTATTCCCTTTCACGGCTCAGGCAAAGGTCGAGAATCCTTTTATATGTAATCATAATTTCAGTGAATAAAAATCCTTTATGTTGAATGCGCATTCATTTGCTGACATTCGCGTAAAATTACTGATTTGTTGCGGACGGGGTGGCTTTTTTCAAAAAAATATTACGTTTTTTGCAACCCTTGTGCCGACGGGGATTCGGGACGTGTAGGAACAAGAAAAAAATATGTCTGACATATTTTGAAATAGGTCAGACATATTTTAAAATGCAAGGCACATATTTTTTCGCAACCCAAAACCGCACTTCGGATACTCTGCTGCAAGGCGGCGTTTGTGCCCGGCGGCATGGTTTTTGCCTGTGCAGCATTTCCGGCTTCTCCATGCCGGCAAAACAAAATGCAGAATCGGATATTTATCCGATTCTGCATTTTAAGTATTGTCCAATCGGGCTTACGCCTTTTCGAGGTATGCGTTTACGTTTGCCTCTATGCGTTTTTCGATGTCGTCGTGTTGTTCCTTGTTGAACTTGTCGCCGGTGATATGCTCATAAAGTTCGATGTAACGGTTGGATATGTTTTCTACGATTTCTGGTGTCATTTCGGGAACTTTCTGCCCTTCTTTTCCCTGGAAGCCGTTGTCCATCAGCCATTCGCGGACGAATTCCTTTGACAGCTGGCGTTGCGGCTCGCCTGCCTCGAACTTCTCTTCATATCCTTCGGAGTAGAAGTATCTTGAGGAGTCGGGTGTGTGTATTTCGTCCATCAGAGTGATTACTCCGTCGTGCATTCCGAATTCATACTTGGTGTCGACGAGTATGAGGCCGCGTTTTGCCGCGATTTCCGTGCCGCGTTCGAAAAGAGCGAGCGTGTACTTCTCTAATGTCTTGTATTCTTCTTTGGTTGCCAGACCGCGGGCTATGATTTCTTCGGGCGAGATGTCCGCGTCGTGCTCTCCTATTTCGGCCTTTGTGGTCGGAGTTACTATGGGGTGGGGGAATTTCTGGTTCTCGCGCATTCCTTCGGGCAGTTTTACGCCGCAAATCTCGCGCACTCCACTTTTGTATGCCCTCCATGCGCTGCCGCACAGGTATCCGCGCACAATCATCTCGACGGGGAATCCTTTGCACATCACACCTACCGTAACCATGGGGTCGGGTGTGGCAAGTTTCCAGTTCGGGCATATATCGGTTGTTGCGTCAAGGAATTTGGCAGCTATTTGGTTGAGAACTTGTCCTTTGTAGGGAATTCCCTCGGGCAGTATAACGTCGAAAGCCGAAATACGGTCGGTGGCAACCATTACGAGTTTCTTGTCGTCGATGTTGTAAACGTCGCGTACTTTGCCGTGGTAAACGCCTTTCTGGCCGCGAAAGGCATAATCCGTTTTTGTTAATGCTTTGTTCATCGCTGTGTTATTGTTTGGTTTGGTTTTCCTGTTGTGTGCCGGCGGTTCCGGCGTTGTTGTCCTTGCTTTCCTCCTCTGCGGCATGGCGTTTCTCCTCGTCGTGTTCGTATGCTTCCACAATGCGGGTAACCAAAGGGTTTCGCACTATGTCTTTCTTTGTCATTTCTATGAATGCAATACCTTTTACGCCGCGCAGTATTCGCAGCGATTCCACAAGTCCGGAGTTTTGCGACGACGGCAGGTCGATTTGCGTGCAGTCGCCGGTGATTATCATTTTTGTGTTGTAACCCATGCGGGTGAGGAACATCTTTATTTGTGCAGAAGTGGTGTTCTGTGCTTCGTCGAGTATGACAACGGCGTCGCTAAGCGTCCGCCCGCGCATGAAAGCCAGCGGTGCTATCTGTATTGTGCCGTCGCTGAGCATTTCGCGTAGTTTCAGCGGCTGTATCATCTCTTCGAGGGCGTCGTAAAGGGGGCGCAGGTAAGGGTCTATCTTGTCTTTCATATCGCCCGGCAGGAATCCCAGTTTTTCTCCTGCCTCAACGGCCGGGCGGCTCAGTATGAGGCGGCGCACTTCCTTGTTCTTGAGTGCGCGCACGGCCAGCGCTATGCTTGTGTAAGTCTTTCCGGTGCCGGCCGGCCCGATGTCGAAAATCATGTCGTATTCCGAATATGCCTTTACCAGCTTTCGCTGGTTTTCGCTCTTGGCGCGTATAGGTTTGCCGTTGATGTTGTAGACTATTACGTTTTCGTCCTCCTCGTCGTAAGGCTTGCGTCCTTTGGCTATGTCGATTATGTCGGTTTCGCGCAGCATGTTGTACTTTGCGCAGCGGCTTATGAGCGTCTGTATCGTGTTTTCAAACTCTGCAATGTTTGCCTCGTCGCCCATAACCTTGATTACGTTGTCGCGGGCCACTATGCGCAGCTTCGGATACAACGCCTTAATCATCCGCAGGTACGTGTTGTTCGCCCCGTATAATATCAGCGGGTCGATTTCGTCTATTACGATATGTTTTTCTAACACTATGTAGTTTTATTTTCAGCGAAAGTACTGCAATCCTGCCTAATTTCAAAATATTGCAGTTGATTATTTGAGGTAAAGGCTGCGGGAAGCGTCAAATTGAAAAAGGTGTATGATTTTTCTCCAATGCCGGCGTTGCTGTGTGCCGAGTGTTACGGGTTTTGTCTGCGTTTTTTATAATGCCCCGGCGGCCCCGGAAAAATATGTCTGACATATTTTGAATTATGTCAGACATATTTTAAAATAGGTCAGACATAATTTGTTTTTGCTCCTTTGGGTGTATAAACAGTTTCGGGGTCTTAAAGCTATAGCTTGGTGTAAATGTTGCTGCGTCGGAACTGCGTGTATGTTTTCTTAGGTAAAATATTTTTTTCTCCGTCGGCCTTTTGCTATTTTTGCACTTGTTTGCAACTTAAATAAACCGAACCTACAGAATGAACCTGCGATTCCGCTTTACAAAGAAACATTTTCTTTATGTGTTTTATGGCGCAATAGCCGTGTTGTTCATTATCAAGCTGATATTTCCGGAAATAACGAAAAATACGCGCGAAGGCGGCACTTCCGCGGATACGCCGGCTGCAAAGTTGGACAGTATCGACATTTACAGGATGTGGGCCGATTCTATATTGTCGCAGCCTCGGGCGCGGGTGCAGTTTGAGTTCAACAAGGACGGAAGCCTGAAGAAACATAAGATATACAGTGTGTCGGATTTCTCCGAAGCATTTCCCGATTCTAACCACGTGCAGCTGGCTACGGCCGAAAGGCTCGGCGTGAAGCCGGTAAAGGACCGTGCGCAGGCAGAAAAACGCAAGGACGAGCTTGTTTACGTTGGTTCGAATCCATATTATTATGTACAGAAGCTGTATAATTCTATTCCTTACCTTATCCCGCCCGCAGCCGTGTTGCTCGAGCACATAGGGCGCACTTTCCAGGATTCGCTTGCGATAAAAGGCATACCTTTGAATACGATAATGGTGACTTCCTTGCTGCGCACGGAAGACGATGTGGTGCGCCTGCAGAGGCATAACGGAAATGCAACGACGCAAAGCTGTCACCGTTACGGAACGACCTTTGACATATCGTACAACAAATACCTTATGGTTCAGGACCCGGATTCTGCACCGGTGCGTCCGGTGCGCAACGACACGCTGAAGTGGGTGCTGTCGGAAGTTCTCAACGACGCACGCAAGCAAGGCCTTTGCTATGTGAAGTATGAACGGAAGCAGGGCTGTTATCACATAACCGTAAGGTAACATGCTGCTTAGGCACGCGGTTTTCTTGTTCCCGGCCGCGTTGGCAAGGCATTGGCTTGTTAGGCTTTCCTAATCGTTTTATGAAATGAACCGCTATTTTATTTACTTGTCCTACGACGGAGCGAGATACCACGGGTGGCAACGGCAGCCCAACGGCAGCAGTGTTGAGGAAACCGTGGAACGTTCACTCTCGTTGCTTTTAAGGCGTGATGTAAATATAGTAGGGGCAGGCAGGACGGATACGGGGGTAAATGCTTCCTCTATGCCTGCACATTTTGATGTTGAAAGCGATGACGAAACGCTTTTTACTAACAATAGCGGCGAAACTTTTGTGCATAAGTTGCAGTATAAACTGAACAGGATTCTTCCTGCCGACATAGCAGTGCAGAAAATAGTACGCGTCCGCCCGGACGCACATGCAAGGTTTGACGCCGTGGAACGTACATACTATTATTATATTACTACAGAAAAGAATCCTTTCCGCGTTGAGCATTACTACAGGATACCTTTCGACGTGGACTTCGGCAGGATGAACGAGGCTGCGGACTTACTTGTGCGGAAAGGGGATTTTGCCAGTTTTGCAAAAACCAACTCAGATGTAAAGACAACGATTTGCGATGTACGCCGCGCCGTGTGGGTTGATTTGGGCGACAATGCCTGGCGATTTGAAATTACAGCCGACCGCTTCCTGCGCAACATGGTTCGTGCCGTTGTTGGTACTCTTCTCGATGTAGGGCGCGGGCGTATGCAACCGTCAGATATGGAAAACGTGCTTCGCAACCGAAACCGTTGCGCCGCAGGTGAAAGTGTTTTTGGCGGCGCATTGTTCTTGCATGAGGTGAAATACCCCGCAAACGTATTTGACTATGAGTTGCCGTAAAGCAAAAGCCATGAAACTTATATTTTCCTTTTATTTCTTGCTCTTATGCACGCCTTGTGCAATGTCGCAGGAATTACCGGGCAGGTATAGTGTGTCGTGGTTGGGAAATACTTACGGAAAAGGGCACAAGGACCCGAACTCAACCGAAGGGCAATGGATACAGAATTATATAGATTCTATGTTCGTCGATAAGGACGGCACATGCTATACCGCAAGCATTTGGGACGAAGGCGGCCGCACGCACGGAGTTTACAAAGAAGGAGTGTGCGTAGGCAACAGAAAGGACTTCGTCTTTACAAGTAGCTTTGCCGGAGGTTTCCACATAGAGCGCGTGCAGAAAACAAACCCTAAAAACGGGCAGAAAGAATGGGTGCCCGTAAAAGTGGTCGGAAAAGGAAGAGAGTTGAAAGGTTGCGGAACACCCGTTGCCTTGGCCATGGGTACAGGTATCTATGAAGGAAACCTTCTCGTGGCTGACAACGACAGCAAGCAAATACTTATATACGACATAAAGCGCGAAGAACCGCGCATTGTTCATCGTTTTGGCGTTGAAGGCGGAGTAGGGGGTGCTTACAAGGCACGTTATAGCATTCCTGAATCGAAAAACGCTCCGTCTTATCCGGCCCGCAGGTATCTTCCCGGTGAATATCATCCGTTTAAGTTTTGGACTATTACCGGTGTCGGAATGGACGAAAAAGGACGCCTGTTTGTTTCTACTTCCGAGTTAGGCTCGAGCATACGTTGCTTTAAACTTGACAGCAAGAAGCGTTGGATTTTGGACTGGACGGTTCAGAATTTTATCTTTGTTGATAACGCTTCGCCCGATTATTCATCTGACGCTACTGATGTTTATACAGTGCAGGAACGTTACTCGATGAATTATGACAACATCCGTCCCGGCTCGGAATGGCGCATAAAAAGCATTACAGTCGACGAAAAGAAATATCCCAACGACCCGCGTGCTTTGTTGTGGGTGAAAGCCGGGCATGAGCATGGGTGTACTTCGGCTGCCGTGCGCCGTGTGTTTGGCAAACGTTTCCTTTTTGTTAATGGAATGACCTGCCAGTGGCCGTTTATTTTCAGATTCGAGGACCATTCGGACATAGCTGCGCCGTCGGGTTGCATTATGAAGCCTCATCGTATATACGACCTAAAGCCCGATGTATTCTGGTTGCCGGGCTGTCCAAGAGACGGAAGGCAATATATCTGGCGTGATTTGAACGGCGACGGAGATTTTCAGGCGAATGAGTATACAGCCACGTCTTTCGGCTATCCTGACGGTTCGGCATATTGGGTTGACAGTAAAGGCGGGATATGGGTTTCAAGCCGTAACGTGATACAAAGATACGTCCCCGCAGGATTGGACAAGCATGGCAATCTTATCTACGACGACGCGCACACCGAGCGACATGAGTTGAGTGGAATTGACAACGTAGGGCGCATAGTGTGGCAGGAGAACGAAGACCGCTTGGTTTTGGTAGATAAATGTTGTCGCGATTTGAAAGGTGGAAGCATATACCTGGTTGATAATTGGTCGCGAGGCAATTTGTCGGCGCGCAATATCGGCAAGTTGAAAGGCCCGAACCCTTCATCTGTTACCGCGGCAGGCGATTATCTGTTTGAAGTGGGTTGGGAAAGCCGTGCAGAAGTGTTCGTTACCGACTTGCGTACCGGCAAATATCTGGGCAGTATGGTTCCAAGCAAAGACATGGGCGGCGTGGAATGCACAGGCTGGGTAGACATAGCTTATGGTATAGACGCAATGCGCCGAAGCAACGGAGAGTATGTAGTGTTTGTAGAGGACGATTATATGGGAAAGGTTATAATGTACCGGTGGCGTCCCGAAGCTAATTGACGTGCAAGCAAAATAATCCGGGAATGCGTTGTTTATAAACGGAAAATAAAGAATTATGTGGATAGTATTGGCCTTTTGTTCGGCAGCTCTGCTTGGCTTTTATGATGTGTTCAAGAAAAAAGCGCTCACAGGCAATGCCGTTATTCCGGTGCTGGCTTTGAACACTCTTTTTTGCAGTGCCATATTCTTGCCTCTTATAATATGCTCTGCTTCGGGCATTATAGGTACGGCGTCTCAGTTTTATGTCCCCACGGGTGGCATGACAATGCATTTGTTCATACTGATAAAGGCCGTAATAGTGTTGTCCTCGTGGATATGCGGCTATGTGGGGATGAAAAACCTGCCAATAACGATAGTAGGGCCTATAAATGCCACGCGCCCTGTCATGACGCTACTGGGAGCGTTGTTTGTTTTTGGCGAGACACTGAATGCCTGGCAGTGGGCGGGCGTGGCTTTCGCCGTTATTTCGTTTTATATGCTCTCGCGCAGCGGTAAACACGAAGGAGTAGAGTTCTCGCATAACAAATGGATTGCTTGTGTTGTTGCGGCTGCTTTTCTTGGGGCGGTAAGTGCCTTGTACGACAAATTCCTTATGGCTCCGGTAGGGCAAGGAGGACTCGGAATGAACAAACTTGCAGTCCAGGGATGGTACAACTTCTACCAAATGCTTATGATGGCCGTTGTGCTTATGGTTGTATGGTATCCGCGCCGCAACGAGGGCGACAGGTTCCGTTTCAACTGGGCTATAGTAGGTATCTCGGTATTCCTTACGGCAGCCGATTTCCTTTATTTCTATGCCTTGTCGTGCCCAGGAGCTATGATTTCCATTGTGTCGATGGTAAGGCGCGGCAGTGTGATAGTTTCGTTCCTTTTTGGGGCGTGGATGTTCCACGAGCATAACCTGCGCTCAAAGGCCGTGGATTTGATCTTGGTGCTGCTGGGAATGGCGTGCCTGTGGATAGGTGCAGAGTAAAGTTTGCATGCAGTAGTCAGCCGGATAGCGGTAAACTCATCCGTTTTACGAAGAATCAGCGGCGGGATTATTTCATGTATGTCTGTTTTCGGTAAGCCATCCCGGAACGTGCGGAAAAATATCTCAGAGATAATTTAAAATATGTCTGACATATTTTGAAATAGGTCAGACATATTTTTTTTCTTTCTCCCGCAGGGGTGTAAATGCGGCGCGGGAAATATTGCGGCTTATTTTGTTGTCATACGTAAAACTTGTGCGGCTCGCTGTTTTCCCACAATCCGTGGGTGAAGTCGGGAATGTCTACCGGTATTCCTCCGGCGCGTGCTGAAATTTCGCTCAGTTCTGTTATTGCAGACCATTCCGCAGCGTCGTAAACGTTCATGTCCAACGGCAATCCTTTGTTAAGGCAGTAGATAAGCCGGTAATCCATTACAAAGTTCATCTCGTTGTCTACCGTTTGTTTGCGGGCTTCGTGTCCCCACCGCCGTGTTATGTCGTGTTCGAACAGTTCTTCGCGTTGTGCGGTCTTTGCATAGGCTTCGGCTTCGGTGTCGCCGGCAAACATAATGCACTTGCAAGGGTATTTCTGCGTGTATCCCTTTGTTCCGCACGTTACCATGCCTCGGCTGTAGGGGCGCGGTGTCTCCACATCGATAACGAGCTCTATGGTGCAGCCGCGGTGGGTTTTTATTATGGATGTGTTTATTTTGGCTTTCCCGGCTTTGGCTGCGTCGGACGAGATTGATACTATCGACTTCAGACGGTCTCCGCGGTTAATGCCTATTGCAAGGCATATAGGTCCTAATCCGTGGGTGGGATAGGTGTTGCCTGCATGGTGGGAGAACTCGTCAACGTTCCATTGTGCGAGGTTGTAGGTTAGTATCTTGTTTACATCGGTGTCGTACATTACATCGTGTATGTATGCTCCTTCGGCGTGTGTGATAGTGCCTAACGTGCCTTCTGTTGCAAGTTTCATTGTAGTGAGGGCGAATGCGTCGTAGCAGCAGTTCTCGAGCATGAAGCAATGCAGGCGCGTCCGTTCGGCCGTTTCTACAAGTTTGTGGCAGTCTTCTACGGTCATGGCGGCCGGCACTTCCACGGCAACGTGTTTTCCGCACATCATGGCGTGGCAAGCCATTTCGGCGTGTGTGCTCCATGGGGTACAGATATAAACAAGGTCTATTTCGCTGCAGGCGCACATTTCTTTCCAGCCGTCTTCGCCATGAATTTTTTTTATGGCAGGGCGGTTTGTTTTTGCTATCTCTTCTTCGGCGGCGTTTACGTTGTCTTCGTACAGGTCGGCCACGGCCGTTATTTGTGCTCCTTGTATGAAGGCGTATCGCCTTATGGCGCGCAATCCGCGGTTGCCTATTCCTATTATGCCTATACGCACGTTTTGTATAGGCTCGCACGCAAGTTTGAATACGTTGTTGTTTGGAGTCATTGTCTGTTGAACGTTTTTAGGTATTGATTATTGGTAGTTATGGTTTGCAGTGGCAATTTACTTATTTATGCGGTATGCAGGGGGATTTAATATGTGAAAAAAAAGTAAAGCCGCAATCGATTGTCGATTGCGGCTTTACTTTATGTAAAGGTATTGTTTACTTTTTGCGTGTGTGGCCGTAACGGCTCATGAATTTGTCTACGCGGCCGGCGGTGTCAACGAGTTTCGATTTGCCGGTATAGAACGGGTGTGAACTGCTTGAGATTTCAAGCTTAATCAAAGGATATGTCTCGCCCTCATATTCGATTGTGTCGTTTGTCTTGCAGGTGGAGCGCGACAAGAACATGTCGCCGTTGCTCATGTCTTTGAAAACAACGGGGCGGTATGTCTCCGGATGAATGCCTTTTTTCATTTTGTATATCGTTTTTATGTTTTACGTTGTCTGAAAAGCGGTGCAAAGTTACTGCTTTTATTTTGTTGGGCAAAGTTTTATTCATTGTTTTTAACGCATATATGAAATATTACTCTCCCGAAAGGGCCTGTTTAGGTATGCGTGGCATGAAGGCAGCGTCATTCGGCGGCACAGGCGGTGTGCGTGCCGTGCATAAAAATGTATGTAAAACATGCCGGGACATGGTTTTTTAACATGCTTTTAAGAGGCGGAAAACCGGCGTTTCGGGTAGTAAAAAGTGAAAACTAATTTTCAGTGCGTTATACCCACATGGGAGCAAATAAAAATTATGTCGGACATAATTTAAAATATGTCTGACATATTTCAAAATATCTCAGACCTATTTTTTGCCCTCTGAAAACCCGTTCGTAAAATGCCCGAAAAATGCAGACGTCTGCGGACGTTGCTTTTAACACTGTTTATTGCGTATGATGAACCGGGCTATGTTTGCATGTAAAATAGCTCGGGTTGCAGTGCATGCCGCAGGTACGTGTTACTCGTCTTTTATATAAGGCAGCGCCTTGAAGTCGGCGGCGGCCCAGTCAAGGCAGCTTAGTTCATCGGCTTTGAGCCACACGTGGTTTACGTGTTCCTTGAAGTTGAATTCTCCCTCCGGGGCATGGCACAGGAACACGTCCATGGTTATTTCGAAGTCTGGGTATGCGTGGTTTACTGTTACAAGCAACCTTTCTGTCTTTACCCTGCAATCAAGTTCTTCCATGAGTTCCCGTTCGAGCGCCTGCTGCGGCGTTTCTCCCGGCTCTACCTTTCCGCCGGGGAATTCGTATCGGAAACTTGTGTATTCGTATTTTGTTTTTCCTTTCTGTACGCACAGGTAACGGTCGCCCATGCGTATTGCTGCCGCAACGACATGTATCTGTTTCATTTCAATGGCTTTTCGGTATTACAGGCTTTCGAGGCATTTGTCGTAGATTTGCGCGTCGCGGGAACTGAAACAGCAGATAACTACGCGGCCGTTGTATTTGCCGCTTTCTATGTGTTTTAGAATCACCGACAAGGCAATCCGCGCAGCTTCCTCTTTGGGATACCGGTAAACTCCGGTGCTTATGCACGGAAAGGCTATGCTTTTTATGCCGCGGCTTTCTGCAAGGTTTAAAGCCGTTTCGTAGCATGAGGCCAGAAGTTCCGGTTCGTGGTTGCCGCCTCCATGCCATACCGGGCCTACGGTGTGTATCACGTAGCTGCATGGCAGGTTGTATGCTTTTGTTATTTTACTTTCGCCCGTAGGGCAGCCGCCGAGAGTCCTGCATTCCTCGAGCAGCTCCGGGCCGGCGGCTCTGTGGATTGCGCCGTCCACGCCTCCGCCGCCGAGCAGCGAGTTGTTGGCGGCATTTACTATGGCTTCGGTGTTGAGGGTAGTTATGTCGGCCACCATTATTTCAATTTCTTCTTTGCGATTGCTCATGGTTTATTGGAAATATATTATAGGTTGGTTATGGCTACCTTTATAACTCCGTCGGCCTTGCTTTCGAACAGTTTGTAGGCCTCGTCGATACGGCTGAGCGGGTAACGGTGGGTTATCAGTGGGGTTGTGTCTATTTTACCCTCGTCAATAAGGCGTAATATTTCGGCGCAGTCGCAACCGTCCACGCCGCCGGTTTTGAACGTGAGGTTCTTTCCGTACATGTCGGGCAGTGGAAGCATTTGCGGCTTTTCGTAAAGAGCCACGATTGTAACAATGGCGTTCGGGCGGGCACATTTCCAAGCCATCTGGAATGTGTCCTCGCCTCCGGCCGCTTCGATTACAACGTCGGCCCCGCCGTGTGCGCTGTGCGCGTCTACGAAAGCCTTGCATTCCTCGGGTGTGGTGACCATTACGCCGTAATGCTCACGCACGAAGCTGCGTCTCTCTTCCGATTGTTCGCATACTATGATGTCGCGCGGTTTTTTCAGCATTGCACAAAGCAGTGTGCACAGCCCTGTGGGGCCGGCGCCTATTATCAGCACTGTGTCTTCGGGTTTAATCTCTGAAATGCGTGCCGCCCAGTAACCGGTGGCAAGAATGTCGCCCACGAACAGCGCCTGCTCGTCGGTTACCGTGTCGGGAATGACATCGAGGCCTTGGTCGGCAAACGGAACACGCACATATTCTGCCTGTCCTCCGTCAATGCGGCAACCGAGTGCCCAGCCGCCGTTGGCGTCGGTGCAGTTGTTTACAAATCCGTGCTTGCAGAAGAAGCACTCGCCGCAGAACGTTTCGACGTTTACGGTTACACGGTCGCCGGGTTTTACTTTTGTTATCGCCGTGCCGGTTTCCTCTACAACGCCAACCATTTCGTGGCCTACGGTTATGCCGGGCACTGCGCGCGGCACGCTTCCGTGTTTTATATGCAGGTCGCTCGTGCAGATACTTCCGAGCGTGACGCGCACAATGGCGTCGCGACTGTCTTGTATCGCCGGCCTGGGTTTTTCTTCAAGCGCGAAGACTCCTTTTTTAACGTATGTATATGCAAGCATGTGGTATGTTTTTGTGTTTACGCAAAATTAATACCTTTTTTATGACTGCACCACAAGGACGATACCGTATTTTCGGAAACGGACAGGGCAAATGCTGTTGGTTTTTAGGCCGGAATGTCAGGATTTTTGTAATTTTGTGGTCTGTATGAAGCATTTTTTTCTGATAGTAACGGCGACATTGTGTGTCTGGACAGCCAAAGCCCAGGACATGGAACGTATATTTGCCGAAATGCCCGACAGCATTGTTCCGGTAATGACAAAAAACAACCGTCTCGACTGCATAGATTTTTATAAAAGCAAAATGAAGTCGAACGTTGAGAACATTTACGGGGGCAAAAGCGAATTGCTCGCGTTGGGAAACGATTACTTGTTCATCAGGCCTACCCAAAAAAGCGCGGTGGCCATGAAAAGGCTTGCCACGTCTTCCGGAGATACGATAATAGTTGTGGTATCTACATATTTATCGCCGGCCAAAGAGAGCGATGTGGTTTTCTATAGCGGGAAGTGGGAGAGACTTTCTGCACAAAAGCTAATATCGCCACCGGAAAAAGGCGACTTTTATTCTAAGTCTGACACATGCGACGCCACGCGCCTTTCGTATGCCCGTGCGGCAGGCGAAGATGCTTTTGTGTACGCCGAATTGTCGGAAAACGAACCGGTGATAAGCTACGGGCTTTCATTGGAATCACTCATGCCTGAGGACGAAGCGAAGGTAACCCCTTACTTGAGCGGTAAAATCGTTTATAAATGGAACGGAAAGGCATTCGAGCGATGAGTTAAGGGCATAGGCGGTGCGAGTTGCCTTGTGCGGTGTACAAAATGTATTAAAAAAGTTTTATGCCGGCGCAAAAAAACATCACTGCCTTAATAGTGTGGAAAAGAATCCGTATTTTTGTGGAATAAAAGACATTCCAACATATTAAATTTCAAAATTATGGTAAACTACAAAGATTTAGGTTTGGTTAACACCCGCGAGATGTTCAAAAGAGCAATCAAAGGCGGTTGGGCTGTTCCTGCATTTAATTTCAACAACATGGAGCAGTTGCAAGCTATTATAAAGGCTTCGTCTGAGCTCCGCTCTCCGGTAATCCTCCAGGTATCAAAAGGCGCACGCAACTATGCTAACCCTACGCTTCTCCGTTATATGGCTCAGGGTGCTGTTGAGTACGCAAAAGAGCTTGGTTGCCAACATCCCGAAATAGTTCTTCACCTCGACCACGGAGACAGCTTCGAACTGTGCAAGAGTTGCGTAGACCTCGGCTTCTCGTCGGTTATGATAGACGGCTCGTCGCTCCCCTACGAGGAGAACGTTGCGCTCACTAAGAAGGTAGTAGACTACGCACACCAGTATGATGTAACCGTTGAAGGCGAACTCGGTGTGCTTGCAGGCGTAGAGGATGAGGTAGCTTCTGAAGTAAGCCACTATACACGTCCCGAAGAAGTAATTGACTTTACCACACGCACGGGCTGCGACTCGCTCGCAATCTCCATAGGTACGTCGCACGGAGCTTACAAGTTCAAACCCGAACAGTGCACACGCGACCCGAAGACCGGCCGCCTCGTTCCTCCTCCATTGGCATTCGACGTGCTCGACGCCATTATGGTGAAACTTCCCGGCTTCCCCATCGTTCTCCACGGATCGTCTTCTGTTCCCCAGGAGTATGTTGACATCATCAACAAATACGGCGGCAAACTGCCCGACGCTGTGGGTATTCCCGAAGAGCAGCTCCGCAAGGCTTCTGAGAGCGCCGTTTGCAAAATCAATATCGACTCTGACTCGCGTCTGGCATTCACCGCTGCAGTGCGCAAGGTATTTGCCGAGAAACCCGCAGAGTTCGACCCGCGTAAATACTGCGGTCCCGCACGCGACCTCATGGAGGAAATGTACAAGCACAAGATTACCGACGTGCTCGGCTCTGACAATAAACTCGCAAACTGCGACTAATTGTTTGCAAGTAATTCGAACAACGTTGAGGCCACACCTTGGGTGTGGCTTCTTTTTTGTCTTTTTTTGCCGCTTGTTAAGATGTTTTAATCGGAGTTAATTTGTATTGAAATATCAAGCCTCGATTTCGGCCTGTGCTATGGCCTTGATTTTCTTGAATTCGGGCCTGCAAAAAATACAAGGCACGTATTTTAAAATATGTGCCTTGTATTTTAAAATTTCTCGGACCTAATTTTTCTTTGCTCCAAACAGGGTATAAAAACAACGTTCAGGCAGCAGGTTTACAGTCATAAAAATTTAACATGAATTTACATTTGCAGTGCGGTTGAAGTCTGCCATACCATATCTTTACCGTGCCGGTTTGGGTTTAAAGAAAAGGACGCAGAAACCCGTTTGCGGCTTCTGCGTCCTTTTGCAAAGGTTGGTTTCTGTTGCCGGTGTTATTCTACAAGCACCTTTGCAGTCTGTTTGCCGGCTTTTACGATGTAGATACCTTGCGGGAGGTTATGAGCCTCGGCTTTACCTTGTATGGGCTTCAGCGTCTGAACGCATATTCCTTCGGGGGTGTAAATGCTTATGCTTGCGGTTTGCACGGGGCATTCTATCGTGACAGTGCCGTCGTAGGCCGTTACACGCAACTTGACAGTTCCACCGTCGACGGTTTCAATGCCTACCGGGTCGATTATCGTTATTTCATCGTTGGAGCGGGTTGTTACAACATGGTTGCCGTCGGGCAGTACCATTGCAAAGTTACCGTTGCGTGCGCTGACGAACAGGTTGTCTGCATGGTCGAATGCCATTTGTGAAACAGCGCCGTTGCCGTTCAATATTGTACGGACGTATGTGAACGAAGGTGTTCCGGCCGGACTCCAGAGCAGTTTGTAGATTTCGATGTTCGTGTCGCCGTTGGCTATGGCAAGCAGCGTGTTGTCCTTGTTTATGGCAAGGCTGCCGTTGCAGCCGTTGAGCGACGGCAGGTCCGTGGCGGAGTTGATGGCAATGCTTCCGTTGTTGTTCATAACGACGAACGAGGGTGCTCCCGTCGTGTTGTTGCCGCTATATCTTATCTGCGAGAGCCATACGCCGTAATCGTTTGCCGTGAGGCATACGTTATGGTTTGGCATTAGTCCCGAAGCCGTTGTGTACGAGGTAGACGGTGATGTGTCCCATGACTTGGAGGTGCCTACATCGTAACGGCACAGCCTGTTCGCGTTGGCGCTCGGGTAATCCTCTACAAAGGCATATAGTTTCGTGTCGTCGCCTTCTCCCTGGAAGCATATTCCCGACACGCTTCCGCCCACGGTACGCGAATTATTGGTTATTCGGCCGTCGCTGTCGCGCGTTCCGGTAAAGAACGAGTTGAGGCGTGTCTTCATGGCCGGCGAGAAGTAGAATATGCCGCTGTGTGCGTCGCTCCAGTCGGCTATGTACACGTTATTGTTGTTCGGGTTGATAGCCAGTCGTCCGGGAGAATAATAGTTTCCGCCGGTAAAATAGCTGGTGAACAATGCCGAAGTGCTTGCGCTCGAAAGGTCGGCGTTAAGCATGTGTATGTCTTTTGTTGCATACGAGTCGGCAAAGTACACTTGGCCGAAATATGTGCTGCCAACGTTGGTGTTGACTGCAACGCCGCTGCCGGAGTTGGTGGTTTTCAGTCTGAAGAACGTGGTGGGCTTGCTGGGTAGTTCGTTCTCTATTTCAACGGCCCAGTTGAATGTACCGTAGCCGATTTGCGACTCCGGTATGTTGAGCGTGTTCAAGCCTTTTATTACTTCGCCGGCAGGGAAGCGCTTTTCTTTGTTGGTTTGGGTGTCGGTTATTACGATTGTGGCATTTTTAGCGCTGGCCGTAGTCCTGAACGAGAACGAATGCTCGTCTCCCGATACGTAATGCCTTATATAATATGCGTATGACTTTTGCGCTTTTTCCTCAGGCGTTTCGGTGGATATGGTCGGAACGTAGCCGGATTCAGGCTCGAGGAAGATTTTGGGATACGTAGTCTCGTTGGCATATACAGTGACGTTTTTGTATGTGTCGGCCAGTTCTCCGTAATGTTCAGCTGTGCATTCCAAGGTGTAGTCTCCCGGTTCAAGGTCTGAGAAAACGAACACGCCGTTGTAATTGTTGTCTACCGTATATTCGGCCACTTCCTGGCCGTCTTTCAAGAGTTTTACGACAGCTCCGTTAATTGGGAACCATTGGTCGTTGCTGCCGCTGGCGTAATTGAAAAGCGAGTGGCTTATTCTGTTTTTCGAGTCTTTTACCGTTCCCATTATGTAGCCCACCTTCTCGTCGGGCAGGCCGAAGTAGTCGAGAATGCCACGGAAATACCTCACGCCCTCCTGAGCACAGTAGTCCTTGTTCAGGGCACGGTGGCGCGCAGGCTGGTAGGTGTGGAAATATCCTTCGGCAAGGAAGCCCGGCACGCTGTGTTTGAGCACACCAAGGTAACCTACGTAGGTCTTGCCGTTTGAAAGGGTGGTGGAATACTCCGCGTGGTAGAAATCTATGTCGCCGCGTATGTTCGTATTTGTAGGACTGTAGGCCGTGTAATAGTCAATGCCGTTCGACATGAGGTAAGGCCAAAGGGTTTCGCTCATTTCCCTGCTTCCCGGTGCCGACATCGAGCCGTCGTCGTGCCCGCGATAAAGGAACAGCGGATAGTTGGCTATGGCACCCTCGGCGGCGGCGTTGGAGTGGACGGAAAGGAACATGTCGAAGTTTCCGGCCTCGACTTCTTCGCATATTTCCGTGAGGTTGCGGTTGTATTTCTCCGCGTCGGCCGCTCCGGCCACGTATGGGTAAGGCCCGTTCTGCGTGCGGGAGTGTACAACGTTTTCCTTTTTGAATCCGTTAGCGATGAGCCGTTCGCCAATGGCAAGCGTTTTCCACAGGTTTGTGTTCGATTCGTAGAATCCGCAAGTGTCGGGGCGTCCGGTTTCGAGCGTAGCAGGATAGGGTATGGTAGCCATCGGACGGTCGTCCGGTCCCCAGCTTCCGTGCCCGGGATTTAGGTATATTCTTAGCTGGCTGGCGTCTTGCGCGTATACGTTAATGGCCAAAAGGCCGGCAAATAATAGAATGATTCTTTTCATATCCGTGCCTCCTTACTGTTTAACGTTTACGTGTATTATGTATGCTTTCCCTTCGGGAGTGGAAAAAAGTATTTTGTCGCCGTTCTTCGATACGGACGGATACATGGCTATCATGTCGTCTTTTGTTAGAACTTGCTCCTTGCCTGTGCTGATGTTTTTGGCTATTATGCTGGAGGATGTCGTTACGTAGCCGTTGTCGCGGTCTCTTTGCCCGATTATTATGTCGTTGCCGTACCATTTGGGAGCGCGTAGAATTCCCATGGGTTTGGCGTTTTTTCCGTCTATGTCGCTTACATATGCGCAGTCAGCCGACACAAAGAACAAGAGTTTCTTTCCGTCGGGAGAAATTGACGGCCACAGGTATCTCTTGTCGCTTCCCAACGGGGAGAGTATGCGTTTCTCTCCGTTTATTGTAAGGTGTAATTGAAAGTCCGTGCCTGTTGTCACGTTGTTTGCTTCAATTGTGCTTTCCGGCTGTACGCTGTTCCGCGTAGAGCGTACTATAGTTTCGGTGTTTCCTGTGGAGGAGAAATAGCGTTTTATTGCCGTTTTCTTCAGTGGTGCCTGTGTTACTTCGCGGTAAACGATGTCGCCGTTGTCGAGCACTTTTGCATTGTATCCGGCTCCGGCTGCACGCGTAACGATTTTTTCTTTTTTCGATTGCAGGTCCACTTTTGTAAGGCCTGAGTAGTTGTAGTCACTTAATAGCAGGTATTCTCCCGACGGGGCTATCACTGCTCGTTCCACAGGTCTTTGCAGTTTCAATTCCTGTACGGAATCGACGTTCAATACTTGAGCATAAGCGCCGGCCGCACATAAGATAAGCGGTATGGTACAGAAGAGTCTCATATTAATAATGTATTTTTAGTTTGCTTGTTATAAGTGAACCGGAATCAGACTTGGCCTTTACAATGTAAATGCCGTCGGGAAGGTCGAGTTCTACCTCGTCAACATTACGGTACTGGGCTACACAAATACCGGTCATGTCGTATACCTGTACGCTTGCGGCATTGTGTGTAAAGCGCAGTATGCGGCCAGACATTTTCAAGGCAAATCCGTCGTTGCTTACAGGATTGATTCCTAATACGTCGAATGTTTGCGGTGCATATTCCTTTCCATATTTGTCGAGTATGCATACGGCAAAACCGTAGTCAGACATTTTTTCTTCGGGAATGGTATAACTGTTCTCATAGCTTACGCCGAGCAGGTATTCGGTGCTTATTCCGTCGCCGTCGCTGCGCAGTGCGTCCTCATAGTCCATGTCGCTCGGGATTGCATATACGGAATATTTCACTGGCTCGTCGTCCAGCCCTGTCCAGGAAAGCGTATTGTCTTCGATGTTTATGTCGCTTACCGTGCCGTATGTATCGTGGTCTTTCCATGTTATTTCGGGAACGAGCGATTCGCTTTGGAATTTGTTGTTCTCAAGGTAATGGCCCAGGCCTTTTGCATTTGGGCCTGATATGAAGCCAGAACGGAAGAACACACATCCCGGTGCGTTGTCCTGCGTGTAGTCGCGCGACAGCTGTACCTGTGTGGCGTATTCCAGCCAGTCGGCGGTGGTGCTGTTGTTTGTAAGCGACGACACGGAGTGGCTTGCATAATGGTGTCTGTTAAAGTGTTTTGCCGTATTGCTCCACCACCGTGTGAGCGGGCCGAACGGGTTTGTGGCGTGGTTGGTGCGCCAATAAAGCTGCGGTGATATGTAATCCACGCTTCCCTGGTCGAGCCACGCGAGCGGGTCGCTGTAAATACCGGCATACTGCCAGTCGCTTGCCCCGACGTAAGGATCTATCCCCACATCGGCAGCGCCGCCAGAGGCAACGCCAGCCGGGCTTACACCGAAGCGTACGTAAGGCTTGTTTTCCTGCAC
>URSZ01000023.1 GCA_900550635.1 uncultured Prevotella sp.
CGGTTGACGATTTGGACGAGCGTTGCAATGAAATTATAAACATACAAACAGAAGGGTTAGCAAAAAGAATCCTTCACACAAAAGCAAAAACCGTTGTAATAGGAGTAAGTGGAGGTTTGGACTCGACGCTTGCATTGCTAATATGCGCTAAGACTTTTGACGCATTAGGTATAAGCCACAAAAACATAATAGGCGTAACCATGCCCGGATTCGGGACAAGTAAGGGGACTCATTCAAACGCGCTTTCGTTAATGACCGAGTTGGGCGTAACTATAAGAGAAATCCCCATAAAGCAAGCATGCCTGCAACATTTCAGCGACATAGGGCATAATCCTGACATACACGACACAACGTATGAAAATAGTCAGGCAAGAGAACGGACTCAAGTACTTATGGATGTTGCGAACCAAACAAACGGACTCGTAATCGGTACGGGAGACTTGAGCGAGCTTGCCTTGGGCTGGGCTACATACAATGGCGACCACATGAGCATGTACGGGGTAAATAGCTCAATACCCAAAACCCTTATAAGGCATTTAATAAAATGGATTGCAGGAAAAACATCCAATGCCATTGAGCGAGACACTCTAATAGACATTATAAATACTCCAATAAGCCCGGAACTTATCCCTACCGACGAAAACGGGCAAATAACCCAAAAAACGGAAGATAAAATAGGCCCTTACGAGTTGCATGATTTCTTTATATATTATGCAATACGTTACGGTTTCGGACCTGAAAAAATATATTTCCTGGCACGTAATGCTTTTAACGGCAATTGCAAGCATTGCGAAAAATCAAATACCCAGGACATAAAAGCACCCTACTATGATAACGAGACCATCAAGTATTGGCTAAAGACATTCTTCCAACGCTTTTTCTCACAGCAATTCAAAAGGAGTTGCCTGCCCGACGGACCTAAAGTGGGAAGTTGTTCTCTTAGCCCGCGTGGCGATTGGCGAATGCCTTCCGACGCAGATGTCTATATATGGCTGAGCGAATGCGACAAACTTTGAAGATATAATCAAAAGATGATAAAAAACGTCTAAACTTCAAATAATAACATGAAACAAACAGTTTTAGTTACCGGTGGAACCGGATTCATCGGTTCTCACACAACAGTTGAGCTTCAGCAAGCTGGTTATGATGTTGTGATTGTAGACAATCTTTCAAACTCTAACGCCGATGTCGTTGACGGCATTGAAAAAATAACAGGCATACGCCCTGCTTTTGAAAAAGTAGACTGCCTTGACAAAGACGCGCTGGAAGGCGTATTCAAGAAGTACCCCTCTATCTCCGGAATCATTCATTTTGCAGCAAGCAAAGCAGTTGGAGAATCTGTAGAAAAGCCGTTGCTTTATTATCGTAACAATATTGTATCGCTCGTAAACATACTTGAGTTAATGCCGAAATACGATGTAAAAGGAATAATATTTTCTTCTTCTTGCACCGTTTACGGCCAGCCGGATCCGGAAAACCTGCCCGTTACAGAACAAGCTCCCATAAAGAAAGCCGAAAGCCCTTACGGCAACACAAAACAAATTAATGAAGAAATAATAGCCGACACGATAAAAAGCGGTTCCCCAATCAAAGCCGTTATACTGCGCTACTTCAATCCCATTGGTGCACACCCCAGTGCAATAATAGGTGAACTGCCCAACGGCGTGCCCGCAAACCTTATACCGTATATAACACAGACGGCGATAGGCATTCGTCCTCAGTTAAGCGTTTTCGGAAATGACTACAACACGCCCGACGGAACATGCATTCGCGACTTCATATACGTTGTAGATCTTGCCAAAGCTCACGTTTGCGCCATGGCTCGCATATTAGACGGGAAAAGTGAAGACAGCGTTGAAATATTCAACATCGGTACCGGCTCAGGTGTTTCGGTACAGCAGCTCATCGACACTTTCGAAAAATGCACCGGAGTCAAACTGAACTACAAAGTAGTAGGACGTCGTGCCGGCGACATTGAAAAGATTTGGGGTAATGTAGACAAAGCCAACAATGTTTTGGGCTGGAAAGCCGTACACACCCTCGAGGACGCGCTCAGTTCTGCATGGAAGTGGCAACTTCATTTGAGAGAAGCCGGCATAATGTGATACAGTGCTGCAAATAATTCTTTCATCGTTTGAATCATATCCATAGCAAACGGTATTAACTAACAAAGTTCCACTACTCAGTCGGCAAACAAAACAACAAGACTGACGTGGAACTTTTTTCATATATCCCAGTATGTATAACAACACTTACGATATCCCAGTCGGGCAAGACACACCATATTATATTTTAGACGAGAACCGTCTGCTGCACAATCTTGAACTGATAAAAAGTGTTTCCGCTAATGCGGGTGTGGAAATAATCCTTGCTTTCAAAGCCTATGCTTTGTGGAAAACATTCCCTGTGTTCAAGCGTTACATACATTTCACTACAGCCAGTTCTCCATATGAAGCCCGGCTCGCAAAAGATGAGTTCGGCAGCCTGGCGCACACATATTCCCCGGCCTACGAGACAAAAACGTTCCGCGAAATAATGGAGTGCTCAAAAAGCATAACGTTCAACTCTCTCACACAATACAGTAATTTCTATCCATTAATAAAAGAATGGAATGCTTCAAGTGCAAATCATAAAATCACCGTAGGACTTCGCATAAACCCCGAACGCTCCGAGATAACAACCGAAATATACAACCCATGTGCACCGGGCACGCGCTTCGGCATTGCCGCAGAAAAAATGCCTGAAACTCTCCCCCCCGGCGTAGAAGGATTCCATTGCCACTGCCATTGCGAGAATGATTCGCATGCACTCGAACGTACCTTGTTGCAAATCGAGAATAAGTTCGGCCGTTGGCTTCCTTCGCTCAAATGGCTCAACCTCGGCGGCGGGCACCTCATGACACACAAGGACTACGACACAAAACATTTGGTTTCGGTACTAAAGGAATTCAAGACGCGCCACCCGGAACTGCAAATTATCCTTGAACCGGGTTCGGCCTTTGCATGGCAGACCGGCGAGCTTGTGGCAACCGTTGTCGACATCGTTGAAGACAAAGGCATAAAAACGGCCGTACTGAACACGAGCTTCACTTGCCACATGCCCGACTGTCTTGAAATGCCATACCACCCCGCCGTTCTTGGTGCCGAGACATTAGAAAACTGCGATGACGTGACAGACTCTTGCACCTATCGTCTGGGCGGAAACAGTTGTTTAAGTGGCGACTACATGGGGTACTGGAAATTCAAAAGTCCCCTTAAAACGGGCGACGACATGGTGTTCCTCGACATGATACACTACACTACCGTCAAAACGAACATGTTCAATGGCATAAACCACCCATCAATACTGTTCCGCCGCTCCAACGGCAAAGTCGACGTACTCAGACAATACACATACGAAGACTACCGTGACCGCATGGACTGACTAGAACCTGCACTTACCCACATCAAACAAGACTGTTTAATATTATATCTATAAATCTCTTATTTCATGAATATTAAAGCTATGGCCGTTGCAGCGCTGTGCTGCGCTATGCAACTGACGCCCTCCGTGGCGCAAGACAAGCACAACCTCGTGCCCGACACGCCCTCGGCCGCACCCGACTATTTCTGCACATGGAACTTGCAGGGATACGTGGTTAGTTACACCGGCGGCGACCCGACGCGCGAAGCCATGAACGAGGAATACATGTTCGGTAAAGGAAAATACCAAGACTGGGTAAACGTAAGTTATCCCACCATACGCAAAGACCTGTACTTCGTAATGGACGATTCGTGGGATATTCCACAGGACGTTAACACGCCCTCCAATCCCTACCTCGGCACTGTGGAACTCGACGCCACGCGCTTCCCCTCGTTCAAAGGGAATGCCACCGAAAGGCTCAAACAACTTACCGACCGCGTAAAGGAAGTCGGATGGAAAGGCGCAGGCGGATGGGTGTGCGCGCAAAAGCCGGGGAATAAAGCCGACATAGACGAAAACACTTATTGGACAGAAAAGCTGAAAGAGCACCACGCTGCCGGATTCAGCTATTGGAAAGTGGACTGGGGCCGGCACGAAAGAGACGGGCAATGGCGCAAAACACTCACTGAATTAGGCAAGAAATACGCTCCCGGACTTTGGATTGAACATGCTTTCCAAAATGAGTTCACCGCGTTCAGCGACGTGTTCCGCACCTACGACGTCGAGAACATCACAGCGCAACCCGTAACAATACAGCGCGTATGCAACATACTGCCGCAATGCGCAACAGGCGGTGCAAAAGGAATTATCAACTGTGAAGACGAACCCTACATCGCTGCCGGCTTGCGCTGCGCAATAGGAGTAATGCGCCACCCGTTCAACGGCAACCTGCCCGACGGTAACCAGGACATCACCTTCCCGCCCGTGGGGCGCAACGTAAAGCAACGCATTGACGAGGTGATACGCGGCGTGCGCTGGCACAGGATAGCCGAACCGTTCGGCGTGGACGGCAAAAGCTACGCCATAGACGGCAACAGGCTGGAAGACTATTGGACGCTCGGCAAAGACGAGACATGGAACAAATCGCGCCCCGTGGGAAGCGTGGTGAAAGAATCCGCACCCGCCCGCGTGAGCCGCTGTATGCCGCTCGTTGAAGTGTCCGACTCCACATCTACCGACCGCCCGTTCATACTCGCCTCGCGCTACCCCAACGGGGCAACCGCCGTGGCAAGTATAGGCCGCGCCTTAGACCGCGAATACTATACAAAAGAAATAGGCGTAACCTTTGCCGTGGCACAGCCCGAAGCACCAATCGGAATATTCGGCCGCTTTGCTTCCGTGACAATAACACTTCCCGAAGGCTCGCGCGCCAAGGACTACGAGATATACGCACAAGACCTCGCTGCCGACAAAGCCGAGAACATCAGCAAGAAAATAAAGGCCAAAGGCAACCGCATAACCCTGTCAGGCGAACTTATCGAAAGTGTAGGGCTCGCAGCCGCGACCGAGGGCGACTTGTCCGACCCCGGGCTAGTGGTACGCCTTTTCAAAAAAAGCAAATAACGGCAAATGCATACCCGTTTTTAACACAAGCCAAAAGGACACTTTTTAACCCCTCTCAGAGCAAAGAAAAAATTCAAGGCACATATTTCAAAATATGTGCCTTGAATTTTAAAATATCTCAGACCTATTTTATGCCTTCCGCGAACACAGGTAAAACAATACGGACAGAAACGGATAAGAAACCGTGACTCTTTTTTTATCCTCGGATGTTAGGCGAAACGAAAACGGCCGCCGGCCGTTTTTGGTGCATGTATATTCCTGTTGCAACTTATGCGGGTGCGTTACGTGGCATGTACGTGCCACTCTCTCGCAATTGCGGCACAAATTAAGCCCGTACACTGCATGTGCACGGGCTTAGTTGTATGCTTTCGACAGTAAGTGTTATCTTGTGCCTACAATCTTTGTGGGTGGAAGCTCGGCGTTGCGTTTTTCAACGGCCTTCACCACGTTTTCGGCAAGGGTGCGGAACGCTTTTCCTGCAATCGAGTTATCGTCAAGGGCCACGGGCTCGCCTTTGTCGCCGCTTTCGCATACCGACTGCACTATGGGTATCTCGCCCAGCACGGGCACTTTCATCTCCTCGGCCAGCCGGCTTACGCCTCCCTTTCCGAAGATGTAATATTTGTTTTCGGGCAGTTCGGCCGGGGTGAACCACGACATGTTTTCAACCAATCCGAGTATTGGCACGTTAACGCTCTTGTTGCGGTACATGTCTATACCTTTGCGTGCGTCGGCCAGAGCCACCTGCTGGGGCGTGCTTACTATCACGGCGCCGGTTATGGGTATGGTCTGCAACAGGGTGAGGTGTATGTCGCTTGTGCCCGGCGGGGTGTCGAGTATGAAGTAGTCCAAATCGTCCCATTCGGCGTCGGCAATGAGTTGCTTCAGTGCATTGCTGGCCATTGCTCCGCGCCATAACATAGCTGTGTCGGGCTTTACGAAGAATCCTATCGACAACATTTTTATGTTGTAGTTTTCGGCGGGAATGAGCATTTGTTTTCCGTCTACCATTTCGCCGTAAGGCTGGAAGTCTTCCAGGTGGAACATCTTTGGTTGCGATGGCCCGAAGATGTCGGCATCGAGCAGTCCTACCTTGTATCCCATTTTTGCCAACGATACGGCCAGGTTGGCGGCAACGGTGGATTTGCCTACGCCGCCCTTGCCCGACGATACGGCCACGATGTTCTTAACGTGCGGCAGTACCGGTTCCGGCTCGGCCTGCGGTTTGTCGGCCTTGCGGGTGTTTATCGTAACTTCCACGTCCTGGCTTACGTAGGCCTTTATTGACGCTTCGGCAGCGCGGACCACGGATTTCTTGAACGGGTCGGTTTCTTTTTCGAATATCAGGGTGAACGATACCTTGTTTCCGTCGATACGTATGTTGTCGTCAACCATTCCGGCTTCGACAATGTTTTTCCCCGTTCCCGGGTAGCGCACTTTTTCGAGCGCTTCGGTAATCAGTTTAGGATAGATATTCATGATTTGTTTGTATCTTGTTTTTCGGTTCTTATTTTGATGTTTCGAGCGATGAGCGTTTCTGCCTGTTGTAACTGCGGTATGTGTCGAGAGGTATCTCCACGTCGGGCTCGCGCAGCGTTCCGGCGTGTGGCAGGGCGAAACTGATAAACTTAATCTTTATTCCCCGTGCAATCCATTGCGATTCGTAGTACGTTTGAATGCCCGTTACTTCAGGCAAGAGGCCGGAGTCGGCATATATGTCGGTGCTGCACGCCAGAAGCGGCAATTTGTTTTCCTTTACAACGTGGTATGTGTATGTAAAAAGGAAATTGCGGTCGGTTTTGACGTTTATGGTACCGCCGTCTTTCAGGAAACGCCTGTACCGCTCGAGAAAGAACGTGGATGTCATGCGCTTGCTTGCCCGTTTCATTTGGGGGTCGCTGAAAGTAAGCCACAGTTCATCCACTTCGTCGGGAGCGAACAGCTTGTCGATGTTTTCAATCTCGGCGCGGAGAAATGCCACATTGTCGAGACGGTCTTCAAGAGCCTGTGTTGCGCCTGTCCACATGCGCGACCCTTTTATGTCGATTCCTATGTAGTTGCGCCCGGGATTCTTTTTGCCAAGGGCAACGGCATATTCCCCTCTTCCGCAGCCGAGTTCAAGTACAAGCGGATTGGAGTTCGAGAATGCTTTCTCGTTCCAGCAGCCTTGCAACGGGCAGCCTCCTGACATAAGCGTATGGTAAGGATATTGGTAAACATTGGGGTATGTTTCCATGTCGGCAAACTTGGCAAGCTTGTTACGTCCCATATCGTTTTTTGTGTTGTGCTTGCAAAGTTAAGAATTTTTGCGCTTGTTGAGCAATATGTCGGGAATACAGGCCGTAATAAATCTTGTCTCCCGGTTTTGTCTGTAAACCCACGCACCTTCTTGGGAACAGGAAAAAAATATGTCTGACATAATTCAAAATATGTCAGACATATTTTAAAATATCTCAGACGTATTTTCCGGCGTCTCTTTTCCGGCATTCCGCAAATTGCTTTTGCGTTTTACTGCCGGGCGTACGGTTATAGTTTCATGCTTTCCGGTATTTCGGGCATGGCACCGTTTTGTGTGCACACGTATGCGCTTACCTCAACAGCCTTTTTGTGCGCCTCGGCAACGGGCAGCCCGCGCAATATGGCGGCGCAGAACGAACCGGTGAACGAATCGCCCGCGCCTACGGTGTCGGCCACATTTACTTTGGGCGTAGGCATGAACGAAACACCGCCTTTGGTGAATATGTAGCTGCCTTTTGTGCCGCAGGTTAATATGACCATTTCGAGGCTGAAATCTTCCATAATCGTGCGGCATACGTTCTCGATGTTACTACTGTCGTAGTTGAACATCCTGCTTACGAGCATTATCTCTTCATCGTTTATCTTCAGGATGTTGCAAAGCTCGAGAGAGTCGTGTATTACGTTGCTTGTATAAAAGTTTTGCCGCAGGTTGATGTCGAAAATACGTATGCAGCCGCTCGGTGTGCTTTCGATGAATTTTCGGATTGTGCTGCGCGATACGGTGTTGCGTTGCGCCAGCGAGCCGAAGCATACGGCCTGGCAGTTGCGGGCGACACTTTCAATTTCGTTTGTGAAAGGTATGTTGTCCCAGGCTACGTTTTCTTTTATGTCGTATGCAGGCACGCCTTTCTCGTCGAGTTTTACTTGCACCGAGCCGGTGGGATAGGGGACAGACGGGAAAATGTGGTTCAAATGCTTGCCGTTCATTTCGGCAATGGTATCTTCACCGAGCTTGTCGTTTCCTATTGCGCTGACTGCCATTGTGTCTATGCCGAATTGCCCGGCGTGATAGGCAAAGTTTACGGGCGCGCCTCCTATCTTGCGTCCTTCGGGCAGCATGTCCCAGAGAACTTCGCCCAATCCTACTACTAATCGTTTCATACTGTGTATTTGATTTTATTTATGTAGCTGATAAGATATATTGTTCCTATTGCCATAACTGCCACGGCTCCCACCTGGCCTGCAGCGTCGCTTGCAAAACCCATGAGCAGGGGAAATACCGTTCCGCCGAACAATCCCATAATCATAAGGCCGGATATTTCGTTTTTCTTGTCGGGAACTGACAGCAATGCCTGCGAGAAAATCAGTGAAAATACGTTCGAGTTACCGAAACCGATAAGTGCTATCGCCGCGTAAAGCATTGTCTGTGATGTTCCGAATGCCATTCCTGCCATTCCGAACGTCATCATAATTACGCTGATGGCGAAGAACAGGCGGTTGCTCATGAAACGCAGCAGGAACGAGCCGCTGAGACAGCCGAATGTGCGGAAGATGAAGTACAGGCTTGTTGCAAACGCCGCTTCGTTGAGGGTAATGCCCAGCCGCTCCATGAGAACCTTGGGCGCAGTGGTGTTTGTGCCTACGTCGATACCTACGTGGCACATTATGCCTATGAAAGAAAATAGTACAACGGGTTTGGTCAGCAGCCGCAGGCAGTCGGCAAACGACGACGAGCGCCCGGCGGGTTCTTCGTCTTTTATGGGAGTAACCGCAAGCATGGCAGCGGCCGCCAGTCCTATGATGAAATACACCAAGAAGAGTGCCCG
Source organism: uncultured Prevotella sp. (assembly GCA_900550635.1). Taxonomy (GTDB): domain Bacteria; phylum Bacteroidota; class Bacteroidia; order Bacteroidales; family Bacteroidaceae; genus UBA6398. The sequence goes on from URSZ01000023.1 coordinate 9,090, forward strand.
CCAGCCCAAGCCGAACGTCGGCATTGCGGCAGTGGCTCCCCACATGGCTATGTAAGGAGCGAGAAACGAAGCAATAGCTTTGATGAACTGCCCGAAAGTAAGTGTGCTGGCCAGGTGCTTGCCCTTAATCATTGCGGCAACGAGAGGGTTGAGCGAAGTCTGCATAAGAGCGTTTCCAATGCCTAACAGCGAAAACGCAGCGAGCATAATGCCGAAATTCTCGCCAAAAAGAGGCAGGATTAAGGAAACAATAGTCACTGCGAGCGATAGCAGTACGGTTTTCTTCCGGCCGATTTTGTTCATGAGTATTCCTGTGGGTACTGAGAAAATCAGAAACCAGAAGAACACTAACGACGGGAATATGTTGGCAGTGGAATCATTAAGTCCGAGGTCGGATTTCACGTAGTTCGAGGCTATTCCCACGAGGTCGACGAATCCCATGGCAAAGAAGCAGAACATCACGGGAATAAGGTAAAACGTAGTGTTTTGTTTCATGGTCGTTTATATGTTTATGTCGTAAATGTCGAGCGATTTTACTTTTGTTTTCTTGTTGCTTTCTATTGTGAGCGACTTGTAAGGCTCTGACGGGAACACGATGTTGGTCATTACCGTGCGTCCGCCGTTTGCAAAGATTTCGATACTGCTTTTGTCTACAAACATGCGGAGCTCCTTGAGTGTTCCGCCCAATACCGGCGCAGCAGTTCGGCACGCAAATTCGTTGCTGAAGCCGGTGGTGCCGCTTTCGTGCCTGTTCATCGAAAGCGTGTCGGTAGAAGAGTCGTATTCGACGGTTACTTTTTCGCCCTTGTCGTTGTTGAGCGTAAACTGCAGTTTGGAGTTTTCGGCGGGGTCGAGGCTTATTTTTATTTCGCACGTTCCGTCGTCGTCCGGAAGCTGGGCGGTGAATGCTTTCCTGCCTGCGCTGAACGATTTGTGCAGAGTTTTTTTGCCGCGCAGTTTGAGATATTCCTGCGAAGGTGCGGAACCTACGTATGTCTCCCCGCCGTCGTTGAAGAGGAAAAGGTCGCGCGCAATGGAGTTTGCGCTGCGGTATTGCTGTGTGGGCACGCGGTCGGCATACTGCCAGTTGCTCATCCATGCAACAAGGACCTGCCGCCCGTCGGGTGCATTGTCAAAGGACACGGCGGCGTAATGGTCTTTGCCGTAGTCGAGCCATTTGGTTGTTTCGGGCTTCGAATCGCAGGTAAAAGTACGACCGTCGAACGAGCCGGTGAAGTATTGCGTGGCGCTTCCGCCGGCCGGGCCTCCGGGATTGATGTTGCATACGAGCACCCATTTCTTCGTCTTGCCGTCAGGCGAAAATACTTTCATCAGGTCGGGACATTCCCACACGCCTCCGTGGTTGCCGAATCCTTTGCCGAAAGAACTTTCATAGGTCCAGTTCTTGAGGTCGGCCGATGAGTATATGCGCATTTCCTGCCCGGCGGCGAGTATAAGGTTCCATTTCCCTAATTCCTCGTTCCAGAAAACGTTAGGGTCGCGGAAGTCGGGAACATCGCCGATAATCACGGGATTGCCGGGGTATTTGGTGAAAGTGTTGCCGTTGTCGGTGCTGTAGGCTATGCTTTGCGTTTGTTTTTTCCCTGCCGAGGTATAGAACGCCACTATCGCGCCTGCGCCGAAGCCGGCGGTGTTGTCCTTGTCGACCACGCAGCTGCCGCTGAATATCGTGCCGAGGTCGTCGGGTGCAAGTACGGCGGGGCAGTTTTCCCAGTGTATCAGGTCGCGGCTCACGGAGTGTCCCCAGTGCATGTTTTCCCACTGCGAGCCGTATGGGTTCCATTGGTAATAAAGGTGGTACTCGCCGTTGTTGTAGAACATGCCGTTGGGGTCGTTCATCCAGCCGTAGGCAGGTGTGTGATGGTAGAGCGGCCTGTGCGGCTCGCGGTTTGCGGTGTCGAAATCTGCCGACTGGCGAATATGTTGCCAGCACACATAGTCCTTGAAGCTGCCGTTTTTCAGCACGTCGCCCAATGCGTTGATGTCGAGCAAAATTTCGCGGCCTTTATAGCCGGATATGTCGAGCGGCACGTAGTAATCCACTTTGTCGGCGGCGAGCCTGACGTTGAGCGACTGCCGTGTTTCGTTGTCGTAGATAATGTTGATGTTGCAAATGCCGGTTTTTTCTTCTACCGGCAGGAGTATGAACCGTTCGTTCGCCTCGAGCCTGAGCATGGCGTGCGACTTGCCGGGAAAGGCCGGTGCGGGTTTTACATCGCCGGCCAGGCATGCAAAGCATTGGGCAAGTGCAATGAACATGGCGAAAAGTTTTTTCCGGGTCATTGCTTTTGTTTTCATGGTGTATGAGGTTTTACGTTGTCATGGAATCTTGCGGCAAGGCGTTTTATCGTGTATGCGCCAAGCGCATGGTAACTGTGCGTAAAGTTATGTTTTTTGTGGTTTGCAGATATAGGTTTTGTTAAAATAATTGGGCTCGCAGTTTTTCCACTTTTAAAACACCGCAAAAATATGTGCCTTGGATTTTAAAATATGTCCGAGGAAATTAAAAATATGTCCGACATATTTTCGATTTTCTCAAAGGTGGTTTTTAAGAGGTGGTAAACGTGTCTGATAACCAGCGAGATGTGCTTTGCAAAGGGAGGTGTCTTTCTTTGTCCGCTTTAGGCGAAAGTGAAATGTTAAAACCGTTACAAAGCAAAGGCGCGGAAAGCATAACCTTCCGCGCCTGTCGTGTGCGTTATGTATGGTGTTTATTCTACAGCCACTTTGTAGGCCACGTTGTTCACGACAACGATGTATATGCCGGGCTGGCGTGTGCCTTTGCTGTCGAGCTGCCGGCCTTCGATGTCGAACACCTCGAACCGGTCGGTGCCGTTTACTTTTATCTGTCGGTTTTCTACCGAAATTTCTGCGTTTTTGTCGGCTGTTATGTCCTTAATCGACACGGGTGTGCCGTTGGGGTCGGATACGAACCATGCCCAGCGGCTGTCGGCAAGGTTGTATTTGTCGAAAGTGGGGACGTTTTGTGCCGAATCGGCCACGAACAGATAGTTGTCAGACGCGCCGTCGTTGTATTTTATGGCTACCTGGTCGTGTGTGAGCTCAATGAATTCGTATGGGTCGGTGCTCATTTTCGTTGTAGTGTTTTCTGCGCTCAAATAATTATCAACCCATGTGCCTTTTGTACTGACATATTTGCGCGACTGCCGGTTGCGCAGGTAATATTTGTTGTCTGAATCGGCGTCGGCAATGAGTTCCCACTCCTGGTAACGGTTGTCGTCGGCCAGGTTGTTTATGAGGAACTTGTATTTCGACGTGCCGGAAGTGGCAGAATTGTCTTCAAGGCATTTCTTTCCGTATTGCGGGTCGGCGCTTACTATCTTGTAGTATATTTTCTGGTCGTTTTCGTCTGTAGCTGGGTAATTCTGTGCCGCAATGCCTGCGGGTGCCGCGAAAGCTGCGGCTATGAGAATAACGAGTGGCTTTATTTTCTTCATATTTGTATTAAATGTATGTTTAAAAACTGAATCACGCAAATTTAATTCTTTTTTGCATTAAAACAGTGCGTTTTGTTTCTTAATTATAATTAAAAAGAGCAATACAACAAATTCCGGCTGTTCTGCAACTTGTAAAAGCTGCAAATGCAGGCCGAATTACGGTAAAAGCAAACGCCGGTTGCGTTGCGAGCGCAGCCGGCGTTTTGTATTATCTGCTTTATGGCGTATGTTTTACAGCATGTCAGCATCCTTGTGCAGCTCGTCGCCTTGTGCGTTTACTGCATAAGGCTCGTTGTAGGGCTTTTCGGCGGCTTCCTCTTCAAGCAGGTTGCAGTAGAAAGCGGCATTTGCACCGCAATAGTAAGGGCCAACCCAAAGAAGCCCTATGCCGAAGGTGAGGATACCGAGGAGCAGCCAGCCAATGAAACTGAGGTCGAGCAGGAAAAGCTTCATCTTGTGGCCTTTCATGAGCTGCATGCTTCGCTCGATAGCCCCGTTGTATTTCAGCTCGGGATTGTCGTGCAACACGTACATGGTCATGCGGTAGGAATAGTACTTGATTATTCCCGGCACGATGAGCAGCAGTGCCCAGAGGAAAGTGTAAATTCCTTGAAGCAACATCGTGAACGTGATTCGCATGAAGTCCCTGTAGCCGTCGAACATATTGGCTGTGTTTGCAGTGTCGTGCTGCCCGCGGAGGTTGCGCAGTAATATCATGTAGTAACCCCAACCCAATGGAACTATCAGGATTTCGGCCACGATTTGTAGGGTGTTGTACATGGGGCTGTGTTCATCGAACACACCGCCGTCGGCTATCGTTGCTACCATTATTATGATTGCTACTATAGCTATCGCAATGAGTGTGTACACGAGCGATACGCCTGCGTATTTGCCCCAGCGCCCGTCGAGCGAGGCGGAGGCTTCACGTTTCAGTTGGCTGATTGTTTTCATGTCTTTATATATATTAAGGTGAGTCAGTCGAGCACAGTGTTCCAGCCGTGTATGTCTTCTTCTTCGCCGAGCTGGATGGCGCGCAGTTTGTGATACAGTTTTGTGCATACAGGTCCGGGTTTGCCGTCCTTGCTTATCACGTAGCTGATGTTGCGCTCCAGGTCGTCGATATGTTCTATCGGGCTGATGACTGCTGCCGTTCCGCAAGCGCCGGCCTCCTCGAACGTAGGCAGTTCCTCTTCGGGAATGGGGCGGCACTCTACTTTCATGCCGAGGTCTTTGGCCAGCTGCTGCAGGCTGAGGTTTGTTATCGACGGAAGAACGGACGTGGATTCGGGTGTAATGTATGTGTTGTTCTTAATGCCGAAGAAATTGGCCGCACCGCATTCGTCGATATATTTCTTTTCCTTCGAATCGAGGTAGAACTCGCACGAGTAGCCCCTGTCGTGGGCTATCTTGTTGGCCATAAGGCTTGCCGCATAGTTGCCGCCAACCTTGTATCGTCCTGTGCCGAGCGGAGCAGCGCGGTCGTATTCGCGTATTATAACGTAGTTGGAACTGGCAAAGCCACCTTTGAAATATGGACCAACCGGGGTTACGAAAATAATAAGCAGGTATTCCGTCGAAGGGTGGACGCCCACCTGCGCGCTTGTGCCGATAAGCAGCGGACGTATATATAAAGATGCGTCGTGTCCATAGGGGGGGACGAATTCACGGTTCAGCTCTACGGCTTTCACGACCATTTTCTCGAACAACTCTACAGGGGGCTCGGCCATGAGAATGCCGCGGCATGTGCTTTGCAGCCTCTTGGCATTTTCGCGCATGCGGAATATCCTGACTTTGCCATCCTTGCAGCCGTGTGCCTTGAGCCCTTCGAAAGCTTCCTGCCCGTAGTGCAGGCATGTGGCAGCCATGTGGATGTTAATCGTGGTTTCTGATGAAACCTCTATCTCTCCCCATTTACCGTTGCGGTAATAGCATCGAACGTTGTAGTTCGTCGGAATGTAGCCGAACTTCAGGTTCGACCAGTCAATTTTTTCCATTTGATATTATAGTTTCTTGTTCTGTTTCTCTTTTCTCATTTCTGCAAAATTACTTTTTTTATGATTACATAGCGTTAAATGTATAACATAATTGCACAAAAAACATATTATTGTTCAATAAATGCGTGTTTTTGCGGCGTTCCGGCCGGTGATTGAAAGGTGGCGTAAGGAAAAATAACGGCTTTTCTTCATGCGTTATAAAATAATAGGTATCTGACAAACGTTTTATATGCGTATACTAAAACTGCCATTGTGAACGTTTTCTTGTGAAAATGTTGCTACGTTGCGAAAAAAAACAGAAATTTCATTAATAGTCTTTGCCGTTTCTGAATAAAGACTTACCTTTGTTCGGGTTAAGGCAGCATGAAAGAACCTAATAAAAGAATCATAATATCAACAATCAAAACAAATTAAGTTAAAAATGGAAAAAGCAACTGTAAAAGCGCCTAAGGCTACAAAGTCGAAGGCTCAGAACGCAGGTTTCAAAGGTATTAAAGCTGCGTGGATCGTTATGGTAGTATGCTTCGTAATTGCATACTGCTTCTATGAATTCGTTTTGGGTAATCCCGCAAACTTCCAGGGCGGTAACAACGCAAACCAGCCTATTCAGGGTAACTTGCTCGGAACGATGTACAAAGGTGGTTTCATGGTGCCCATCATCTTGTGCTTCCTTCTTACTGACTTCGCTATCATTATCGAGCGTCATTTCGCTCTCCGCACGGCTTTCGGCAAAACAAGCCTCGTTAAGTTCGTAGACGGAATCAAGAAAGCACTTGCAGCTAACGACCTTGCGAAAGCTCAGGCTCTCTGCGACCAGCAAAGAGGTTCTGTTGCAAACGTGGTTTCTGCAACCTTGAAGAAATATAAGGAAATGGAAGAGGATACCGTTCTTTCGAAAGAACAGAAAGTTCTTGCTATACAAAAAGAACTTGAAGAGAGCACAGCTCTTGAAATGCCTATGCTCCAGCAGAACCTTCCTATCCTTGCTACACTTACTACGCTCGGTACGCTGTCGGGACTTTTCGGAACGGTTATGGGTATGATTAGGTCGTTTGCTTCTCTTGCAGGCGAAGGTGGTACTGACTCGGCCATGCTTTCTGTAGGTATCTCCGAGGCACTTGTTAACACCGCTGCCGGTATTGCAACTGCAGCTTTCGCACTTATCGGTTATAACTTCTACACAAACAAAATCGACAAATTAACGTTCAGCCTTGACGAAGTAGGCTTTACAATCGTACAGACTTTCTCGGCTACACACTAATCAACAAAAAGAAAGGTTAAATCATGGGACGATTTAAAATCAAAAAGCAAGATGTCTACATCGACATGACGGCGATGAGTGACGTCACTGTCCTGCTGCTTACCTTCTTCATGTTGACTTCTACGTTTATCAAACCTGAACCCGTAAAAGTAAATACTCCTGGGTCTGTATCGGATATTAAGATTCCTGAATCAAACATTATCACTATATTGATTGAGTCGAATGGAAGGGTATTCCTTTCGATGGATAAGAAAGGTGATTTGATGTCTGTTCTTGATCAAATGCAAGATAAGTATGGAGTCAGTTTCAACAGCGCAGAGAAGAGGGCATTTGGACTTTCGCCGGCTTTTGGCGTGCCTATGGCCCAAATGAAAGCTTTTCTCGATTTGCCCGAAGAAGAGCAGACGGCTTATCTTAAAAGCAGCGCAAACCCCGGCGTTCCGTGCGATTCGTTGCACAACGAGTTTAAGGACTGGATTAAGTGCGCCCGCGATGTCAATCCTGACTTGCGCATTGCTATCAAGGCAGACGCTAAATCCCCGTATAAGATAATTAAAAACGTGATGAACTCCCTTCAGGATATCAAGGAGAATCGTTATAACCTTATAACCTCCTTGAAAAGTGAGGAATAAAATAGATTGATATGGCAACAAAATTAGGTGGCAGTAAGCAAAAAAAGATGACTACCCGCATAGACTTTACGCCTATGGTGGATATGAACATGTTGCTGATTTGCTTCTTCATGTTGTGTACATCTATGATTAAGCCTCAAACGATGGAAATCAACATGCCTTCTAACAAGGAGGATCTTGAAGATGATCAGCGAAACCAAGTTAAAGCTTCAGAAGCCGTTACTTTCTTGTTGGACGAAAACAACAAACTGTATTATTATGAAGGTATTCCTGAAATCAATACTTTGAAGGAAACTACATACGGCAAATCCGGCGTACGTGCATTCTTACAGCGCAGAAATGCTGTGGCTCTGAACAAAATTAACAAACTGAAAGAGCAGCACCTCAATAATCAAACAACCGATACCCGTGTAATGGCGCAGCAGGACGCTGCGTACCGCAAGGAGTTGGCTAAGATTAAGAATGAACGAGGTGTACCAAATGTCATCATCAAAGCAACTGACAAGGCAACTTACGAAAACCTTATCAGCGTACTTGATGAAATGCAGATATGCGGCATTGGTAAATACGTTATTGATAAAATAAGTGACTTTGACATGCAGATGATAGACTACTACAAGAAAGGCGGGAACGTTGACGGTAGTGGTTCTTCAGCTCCTGCCAATTAACAACTAAAGTGAAGTAACTATGTCTAAGATTGATTTATCATCTAAGCAGTGGTGCGACTTGGTCTTTGAGGGCCGCAACCGCGAGTACGGAGCTTACAAGTTGCGTGCAGAGCAGGGCAATCGTAATAAGATAGCATTGTTGGTGGTTATCGGACTTATAATATTAGGAATCATCATTCCTTTGTTTGCAAAGTTCGTGCTTCCCAAAAAAGAGCGTGACATCTCGGCTGAGGTAACTACGCTTTCAAGGCTGAAAGAGGCTGAAGTCAAAGACCAGCACATCAAACGTGTTCAACCGAAACCTCAGCAAAAAGAGGTACAACGTATCAAGAGTTCTATTAAGTTTACCAGGCCTGTCATCAAAGAGGACGACCAGGTGGATGAATCAGCAGAGATGAAAGCTCAGGAAGAATTAGGTAAATCCAATTTGCAAATCTCTATTGCCGACGTTAAGGGTAATGACGAAGAGCACGGAAAGGATATTGCCGATTTGAAAGAGGTCATAACATCGCAGGTTGAAGACACCAAGGTGTACAACGTAGTAGAACAGATGCCTACTTTCCCGGGTGGTGAAGAAGCACTTCTCAACTACATCAGCGAGCACATTAAATATCCTTCAGTAGCCCTTGAACAAGGAATACAAGGTACGGTAATGCTTCGTTTTGTCGTTACCGGCACTGGCGAGATAGGCGAGGTTCAGATTCTTAAAGGACTGGATCCCTATTGCGACCGCGAAGCAAAGCGCGTTGTAGCTTCTCTCCCGAAATTCATTCCAGGTAAGCAACAGGGACGTCCGGTATCAGTATGGTACACATGTCCTATACGTTTCGTGATTGAATAACGAATTTTGGAATTTGCTTCAGTTGTGCGGCAAAAGAATTGCAGTCTGATTTGATTCGCAGTCTGTCATGCGGCAGCAGGTGAGGCAAATTTATTAAACCAAGTAACAAAATTGATAAAAGCCAGCGTAACAGTTGGCTTTTATCTTTAATAGTAACAGCGTTATGAAAATAAAGAATTTGTTTTGTGCAGTGAGTGCCGTGGCGCTTATTGTCATGATGGGCTCTTGCGGTGGCGGTGGCCCAAAGAATCAGGGAAATTCCGATTCGGTAAAGATTGCAGTAGACGAGACGTTCCGCCTTATTATGGACGAGGAAATGAAGCAGTTCAACCTCAATCACCCCGAAGCCACGTTGGACGTAACCTATTGTAACGAGTCGCGGGCGTTGCAGATGTTCTTGGACGACAGCGTCCGTTTGTGCCTCGCTACGCGCAGGCTAACCGACAAGGAAAAGGAAGTGCTCCTCGCAAAACAGTTGAACGTTATGACAGCCCGTGTGGCTACAGACGCAATCGCATTGATTGTAAACCGTTCGTGGCCGGATTCGCTTATATCGGCGCAAGACGTAATGCGTATCGTGAGCGGAAAAATTACCAAGTGGGACCAGTTAAGCTATGCGCAGTCAAAGGGTGACATAGATATAGTTTTCGACAATCCCCAATCGTCAACGGTGCGTTATGTCGAGGATTCCATTCTCGGCGGCAAGGCTATGAGCGGAAACGTACATGCGCAGAAAACCAACGAGGCGGTCATCGAATACGTAACAAAAACGCCCGGAGCGATTGGAGTAGTCGGAGTCGACTGGTTGCGTAACGAAAAGGACACGACGAACCTTTCTTTCCGTCCCGATGTGCGCGTAATGAGCGTAAGCCGTTCCTCTGTTCCCGACCGGGGCAACAGCTACAAGCCTTTCCAGGCTTATATAGCAACGGGCGATTATCCCTTTGTGCGTGCGGTGTTCGTAATGACCAGCGACCCGGCCATGCAATCTATGACGCGCTATTTCTACCATTTCCTGCGCGACCAGAAAGGACAACTCATAATAACGAAATCTTCGCAGCTGCTTCCATACATGCAGGTGCAGTTCAAGGAAGTGACGATAAACTAAAAATGCACGCGCCCGTTTGGTGCGTATGCATCAGGAATATTAAGGCAGGATTCAGCCGGTTTCGTATTGCCGGTAAGAATCTTGCCTTTTTCGCGGACTTTCAGTCGAACAAGTTCCTTGCCAAGGCGTAACCGGCGAATACAAGAAGGAACCCTCCGAATATGCTTGCTGCCATGTATGCAAGCAGTATGGCATAACGTTCGTCGCGTACCATTTGGAAACTCTCGTTCATGAAAGTCGAAAAAGTCGTGAAGCCGCCGCATATCCCTACCGTAAGAAACAGCCTCACGTTTGCGTTAGCTATACCTCCTTTTTCCGCAAGCGCCGAGAGAATCCCTATTATCAGGCAGCCTGCCAAATTCACTGCCAGAGTGCCTAAGGGGAATCGGCCGTCGGTTACGCTATCCGATAATTTAGATACGAGGTAGCGCAGTATGCCGCCCGTGCAGCTCCCCAGACCTACGGCAATTATAGCTTTCAACATTAAGTAAAGTTTAATATGTACCTATTCCGGGGTCAAAGGTAAGACGTTTTCGCTGAACGGCCAACGTGGCTGGGCCTGATGTGCGTTTCAAGTCTTTTTTTATCCGACTGGTCATGTTTGAAGCGCGATGAATCGCGCCTCAACAAGGGTGGTTGCCGGGCGTAGCCCCGTTCGGTGCCGCGCGACGCGGCCGCGATGAATCGCGCTTCTACAACGTAGCCTTATGTTGCAGGCGCTGTATTTGTCCGCGTTTTTAGGGAGGTTTTCGGACGGGTTTTCAGGGGCGGGAAAATATGTCTGAGATATTTCGAAATATGTCAGACATATTTTGAATTATGTCGGACATAATTTTTATTTGCTCCCATGTAAGGTTTACGCGTTGAAAATCAGTTTTCACTTTTCCCGCCCGGAAATGTCGGTTTACAGGACCGTTTTTTCACGGCTTAGAGAGCCGGTTAATAATGCGAACGGCCCGCAGGGAAAAACGCCTTTTCCGCTTGTTGGCGATAGCAATATATCATGATGCGGAAAGGTGCAAATGCACTCGGCCTTATCATTATTTCTTTTTTGTTACGATATGTGAATTTTCGGGCGATAAACAATGCTAATCGTTATTTTTGTATAAAATGGAACGCCGCGTATTTCGTTTTTTCTTTATAAAGTGCTATTTTTGTAACCTCTTACGGACAATCTACAGTAGTATATTTACATTTGAACAACCAAGATTTGAAAATATGAAGAAATGGATTTTCGCAGCATTCACAGCAGCTGCAATTTTCGCAACAACCGGTGTGTCGGCACAGAAACACATTACCAAGCCCGAAATGACACCCGAGTTAACCACAGAAGCCGAAGCGGCGCTCCAGTCTTATAAAGCAACTGCAGAGGAAAAGGAGCAGAACAAAGTGCTCAAACAGCTTTACAAGAAAAAAGAGGAGCAGGATTTGCTTATCATCGGCTATTATTTCCTCGACAAAGGCGAGCTTGAGCTGGCAGAAAAGACGGCAGAAAAGTTATACGACGAAGATGCCAAGTTCGTGCCCGGACTTATCTTGAGCGGTGACGTTCAGGTAGCAAAGAAGAACTGGGGCGAGGCCGGCCGTAAGTACGACGAGGCGTTGAACTACGACCCAGAAGTAATCGAGGCTTACATAAAGAAAGCACAGGTTTATAAAAACGTAGAGCCGCAAACTGCTATCGGCGCACTCATGGAGCTGAAGAACATAGATCCCTCTTTGGTTGAGGCTGACCGCGAACTGGCTGCCATATATTATAAGGTAGGTGACATGAAGAAGGCCATCGAGTCGTATGAGGCTTATATGCAGAAGGACCAGAACCCCTCGATTGACGCTTACAGGGAATATGCAATCGCCCTGTTTGCCGACACTGCTTATGCCAAGGCTCTCGAGGTAGTAAACAAAGCCCTGCCGAAAGCTCCCAAGGACATAAGTCTTAACCGCCTTAAATTCTATTGCGAGGTTGAGACCGGCGATTTCGGCAACGCATTTACCGATAAGGACAAATTGTTCGGCCAGTACAACGATACGATGTATAACCACCGCGACTACATGTACCTCGGCCGCCTTGAAAAGGAAATGAAAATGTACAAGGAGTCTGTTGCCGATTACGAGAAGGCTATCATGCTCAAGGACCAGAAGAAGCGCAGCGACATAACAATCTACAAGGCACTGTCGGAGGTTTGTCTCGAACTTCCCGATTACGACAAGGCTATCAAGTATTACAAGACCTTTGCTGATTCTACCGGTACGGAACTCTCGGCTATCGACCTCCTCGAGTACGGAAAGATTTACTACCAGGCAGCAAGCGCAGTGGCTGAAGACACCCTGCTTGTAGACAAGAAGAATGCTTACATTGCAGCCGGCGACACGATTTTCGCACAGCTCGACGCAAAGCGCAAAGATACCCATTACGGTCCCTTCTGGCGCGCGCGCATAAATACTCTGAAAGACCCCTCTAACCCTCTCGACGACGTAAAGAACTTTTACGAGGAGACTTTGAAGCGCGTGGAAGGCAAGGACAATGCTTCGGTAGAGGTAGAGGCGAACCGTTATCTTGCTTTCTATTATATGAAGAAAGACAACAACGAACTTTCAAAACAGTATTGCGAGAAAGTGCTTGCCGTTGACCCGGACGACAAACTGTCTGCCACAATTCTCAAGGTTGTTTCGCAACAGTAATTTGCTTACCGGCAAAGGCCGATGAAAATAATAAAAGTGCGGATGAAATGTTTCGTCCGCACTTTTTCGTTTGTGCCATTCATTCGGACAGCGGGTTCCGTGAGCCGTAGCCGGCATTCGCCGGTTTCTCCTTATCTTTCCCGCTTGTTTGTCTCGCGGTACTTTTTGGGCGAAATGCCTGTGAAGTGTTTGAAATATTTGCTGAAATATGAAATGTTCTCGAAACCCAGTTCTACGGCAATTCCCTTGATTGTCTTGTCGCGTCTTTGCAACTGCGTCTCTATTTCCTTTATTGCATATTCCGTAATGATTTCAAGCGCTGTCTTTCCGCTCACTTTCTTGCATATAACCGACAGGTATTTTGAGGTTACGTTTAGTTTCTCGGCGTAGTATGCCACAGGCCGGTGGCGCGCGACGGTCGAAGTTAGCAGGTCGAAAAAGTCGTTGAACAGGTTTTCGGATGTGGAGAACATGGGCTTTTCGGCCGATATTTTCTTTTCGAGAATGTTGCTGAAGTCGAATGACATGGCGCATAACAGCGATGTTACTATCTCTTTGTAGTAATGCTTGTTGCTTTGTGCCATGGTGGCTTTTATCAGCTGTGCGTATTGTATAATAAGCTCGGCGTCCTCCTCGTCGATGTGGAGCACGGGGTTGTCTTCTATGTAGACTTTCATGTTCCAGCTGCTGTTGCTCCTCATCAGTATGTCCTGCAGGAATTCCCTGGTCATACAAATGCAGAGGCATTCAAAGTCCACGCTCATCATCAATGTTTCGAGTATATGGCTCGGGCGGCAAATGAAGATGTCGTTGCTTTTGAGTTCGCATTTCTTTTCGTTTACGGCCAGTGTGCCATGCCCTTTGGTACACAATGTGAGCACATAAACCTCGACTTCTATTTTGCCTTTTACGTTGAAGTCCTTCAAATTGTCGAAAACCAGCAAGTCGTTGTCAAAAAATACTATTTTGTTTTCTAATTCGCTTAGGTAATCCGGAAAAGTGTTCGTTATTTCCATGCGCATTTTGTTTATACAGGCAAAATAAGCGAAATTTTCGCGAAATAAGGAAAAACTGCGAGAAAAAATGTGCTTTTCTTCTTGTGTTTTTGTACTAATGGCGTATGCCTTTCCCCGCTTCTGAGGCTTTGCATAATTTGCGCCGTAAC
>URSZ01000024.1 GCA_900550635.1 uncultured Prevotella sp.
GCGCGTGGTATTCCTTTTTATTTTAATCAAATAAAACAGCAGTTACAAATTTCAATTTGTAAAGCGACGCCAGCCGTTCGTGTAAAAAAACAATGGCTGACTTTGCCATATTATAAATAATAAGTTATTTTGCACCCGATTTTAAAGAGTAAGAAAGTGGAGATTATTAAAACTCAGAAAGGACTTGCTCAAGCATTGGATTCGCTGCGTCTGTGCGGAAAAACAATAGGACTTGTTCCTACTATGGGCGCGCTTCATGATGGCCATGCTTCGCTCGTAAAACGTTCGGTGCAAGAGAATGATGTTACAGTAGTAAGTGTGTTTGTTAATCCTACACAATTCAACGACAAGCGCGACCTGGAGAATTATCCTCGTGACATAGACTCTGATACTGCGTTGCTCGAATCGTTGAACGCCGATATAGCATTCGTTCCTTCAGTAGAGGAAATGTACCCGGAAGCCGACAACAGAATATTTTCGTATCCACCTATAGATACGGTTATGGAAGGCGCACGTCGCCCCGGGCACTTTAATGGCGTTTGTCAAATTGTAAGTAAATTGTTTTATGCTGTTAAGCCGACACGAGCTTATTTCGGTGAAAAAGATTTTCAGCAGATAGCTGTAATACGCGCAATGGTTGAGGATATGCAATTACCGGTAGAAATATGCCCGTGTCCAATAGTGCGGGAAGTTGACGGCTTGGCGCTAAGCAGCCGAAATGCACTTCTTACAGATAGCGAACGGAATATCGCACTCAATATTTCGAAAGCTTTGTTTGAAAGCCTCGAATATGCTAAACATCATTCGCTCAATGATACAAAGGCTTTTGTGGTGAATTCAATTAATGATGTTCCAGAACTGGAAGTTCAATATTTTGAAATAGTAGACGGCCTATCGCTTCAAAGTCTTGAAAATTGGGATGACAGTGATTATGTAGTTGGGTGCATTACTGTTTTTTGCGGAAGTATACCTGTAAGACTTATAGATAATATTAAATACAAAGAGCCCAAATAACAAAAATCTCAAGTCGTTAATTTGATGTTTAATAAACTGTTTAATCGAGAAAACTAAGAACAATGTTTATTCAAGTACTCAAGTCCAAAATTCATTGTGTAAAAGTAACCGAAGCAAATCTCGATTACGTTGGCAGCATAACAATAGACCAAGATTTAATGGACGCTGCTAATATCATGCCAGGAGAGCACGTTTATATAGCTGATAATAACAATGGAGAACGTTTTGAAACATATGTAATAAGCGGCGCAAGAGGAAGTGGCGTAATCTGTTTAAACGGTGCAGCTGCGCGGAAGGTTCAAGTGGGGGATATTGTAATTATAATGGCGTACGGAACGATGACTCCAGAAGAAGCTAAAACGTTTACTCCCTCTGTTATTTTCCCGGACAAAGATAATAGAATAGGAAAATAATTTACAATAAGTTTACAGAAACTATTAGTCTATATATTTAAGCCTGGCATATTAATTATACCAGGCTTAAATATATGTAAAAACAGCTTCTTGAATGTTTGATTTTACAGACTCGTTTTAAGACTATTGCATTATTCTGCTCAAATTCATTCATATTTGAGCAAGTTTCCGTAAATTTGAACGATAATACGTATTGTTCTTATTGTACTTCGGGTTCGGATGAAAAGAAAGGATACATTCCATATCACGGGTATGCATTGTGTGGTGTGTGCGCATAATGTTGAAAACGCTTTGTCCGGACTACACGGTGTTTTTTCTGCTTCTGTTAATTTTGCGGAAAGTACAGTTGATGTAGAATATGACGATACGTTGGTTTTGAGTAACCAATTTTATGAGTGTGTTAAGAGCGTTGGTTGTGAATTGTTGGACAATACGGAAAGTAAGCCCGCTTCAGGTAAGAAAGATTATAAAAGTACAAAAATACGTACTGTAATTGCATGGGTTTTTGCTGTGTTGGTTTTTTATATAAGCGTTTTTGTTGGTAATATCCAAACGTCTCGTGAATTTCTGGCTATAATAACATTATTGGTGCTTGTTTATTGTTGTGGAAGGTATTATTTAAATACTTTCCGAGGTATTATTAGAGGATCTTTTTCGATTGATACTTTGGTTGCATTAAGTACGGGATTCACTTATCTTTTTAGTCTTTCCGGTACTTTATTCCCTGATTTTTGGATAAAGAATTACAGTTCTCCACCATTTTATTTCGATGTTGCATTGGGGATTACTGCTTTTGCTTTATTGGGGCGGCTGTTCTTATATCAAGTTAAGAATAAATCAAGTCTGTCTATAAAGAAATTTGCAAGTCTAATGCCGGTAAAAGCTAAAGTAATAATGGAGGATGGAATAGAAATAGATTCTCCTGTTAATTCTTTGCAACGAGGCGATAAGATATATGTTGGCCCAAATGAAAGTATTGCAGCTGATGGAACTATAATAGAAGGAGAATCTTTAATCGAAGAACGTATGCTGGGCGGAGAATCTTCACCCGTTCTTAAATCAGTTGGCTCAAAAGTCTTTGCCGGTACGATAAATAGGAAAAATGCAATATTGGTAAACGTAGAAAAGTCTGGTTCCCAAACTGTGCTTGCCAAAATTATTGATAGATTAGAAAATGTCCAAAATTCGGAATCGCCAGTTGGAAAAGTAGCATATGGTATTGTGCCTGCTTTTGTGTGTGCTGTCTTGGCTATATCGCTTCTTACATATGTAATATGGTTGAACGTATATGGAATGTACGCCTTTCCGCAGGCTTTTGAGGCGTTTATAGCTGTTCTTGCAATAGGCTGTCCGCTCGCTTTTTATTTAAGTTCAAGAATAACAGTAAAAGCTGCTATAGATAGAGGCGCTTTGTCCAATATCTTTTTTAAAGACGCAGTGACTATAGAGAATCTTGCAAAAGTCAATCTTGCTGTTTTTAGCGATGTTAGGGCTCTTATAGAGGATATTCCGTATGTGAAGGAAAAATATTTGTCAAGCCAATGCACCAAGTCAGATCTTACGGCGCTTTATGTAGTAGGAAATAGTAAAACCAATCCGTTTTGTAAAGCTATAGGCGATTATGCCAAGAATTTAGCTGCAGAAAAGCACGACGGCATAGATGCCGAAAGGATAGTTTGTGAAGTAACAGATTATAACAGCATGCCAGATAATGGAATAAGGTTTGTTTACGATGAAAAGAAATACTGGCTCGGAAATGTTGTTTTTGCAAAGGCCAATGGAGTAGATGCGGACTTTTATAAAACTTTGCTCTTTTACTTTCCTGATGATACATCGGTGGTTTATTTCGGAAGCGATAATAACTTGTTGGCTGCTTTTGCCATAAAAGAAAAGTTGAAGGATGGAGTAAAAGAAACGCTAATGGGGCTTCGCAGAAAAGGAGTGCGGGTGTACTTGCTTTCTGATAATGATGATAAACCTTCTCAAGCTTTAGGGCACGAGGCCGGTGTAGATGAAACTATAGTAACGGCGACTGTAGAAGAGAAAGCACGCTTGATAGCGCAATGGCAAAAGCAAGGAAATAAATTAACGTTGATATGTGACAGCAATTACAATATGTCGGAGGTTGGTGTTAAACCAGACGTGCGTATAGAGATGAATGGTGCTATAGGTTCTGGTTTAGATTCAGCAGACGTTGTCTTACCAAGCGGCAACATAATGTATATAGAAAAAGCAATAGGGTTTTCAAGAGAAGTAAAATCTTTAATTAAAAGGAATTTATACCTAACAGCCATATATAATTTAATAGGCATTATAATAGCTGCAGGGGCTTTTTATTATTTGTTCGATATTATGCTGAGTCCTATAATTGCAGCTGCAGCAGCATTTTGTTGTATAGTTTATGTTGTAACTAATAGTCTGTCCGTATACAAGAAGAATATTTAATGTAAGCAAATAATATAAAAACACGAAACGTTATGAAAACAAAACTACTCTTTTTAGCCTTGTTTATAACTGTGGGTATTAATGCCCAAACACCGTTTTTTATAGAGTTGACTGACGCTAAACCAAGTTCCAGCGCTTCTGAATGGGCTTCAAAAGTAAAAGCTCCTTCAGCGGCTTGGGGTAGTATAAATGAAAGGTACTCAAAGACAATAATACCAGACGGCTTAAGTAAAAAATGGAAAACAAAAGCATGGCGCGGGCAACGTGTAAACGGACAGGCTGTTTTTTATACTCCTAAGGAAATTAAAAATGTGACAATCAACTCAACGCCGCTTAAAAAGGGAAACTCAGTTATTCCGTCTTCTTCCATAGAGTTGTCTTTTGTAAGGTATGTAATGACCGATGAACTTAACAAGGATAAAAAAGGCGGTTGCGGCTATCGTCACAATAAGGCCGAATGGGATTCTTCAATAGTAGCCGATATTCTGGATGCTTCGATGTCCATGCCGGTAGAAGCAAACTCAGTCCGTCCCGTATGGATTAACGTATGGGTTCCGTCGAATGCTACTCCCGGAACGTATAAAGCGGAGCTCGAAATAAGCGGCGAAGGGATGAAAACCATTTCATTGCCGTATGAAATAACGGTTACCAGCAGAGTGCTTCCCGAGCCTAAGGACTGGGAATTTCATCTTGATTTGTGGCAGAATCCGTATTCTGTAGCCCGATTCTACAATGTTCCACTTTGGAGCAAAGAACATTTCGATTACATGCGCCCCATAATGGAACGTTATGCTAAAGCGGGTGGCAAGGTTATAACGGTATCTATCTTGAACCGGCCTTGGAACGGGCAGACGCATGACGCTTTCAGTAGTATGGTTTTAAAAGAAAAGAAAATAGACGGAACATGGCGATATGATTATACTGTGTTCGATAAATGGGTAGAGTTCATGATGTCATGCGGTGTTACCGAACAGATAGATTGCTACACTGTTGTACCATGGGCTTTGGATTTCGATTATTACGACCAGGCGACAAACTCGGTTAAGGTGGTTAAGGCTAACCCGGGCGAGCCCGCCTATGAAAATTATTGGATTCCGTTCCTCAAGAATTTTTCCGAGCATTTAAAGGAAAAAGGATGGCTCGACCGCACGGCAATAGCAATGGACGAGCGTTCAAAAGAGGCCATGTCGGCGGCAGAAAAAGTAATTTTTACAGCATGTCCCGATTTCAAGATTGCCGGCGCTATACATTACTATCCTGATGTAGAACCAAACATTTATGACTTGTGTTTGGCTTATGGCGAGACTCTGCCGCAAGAAGTATTGGAACGTCGTAGGAAAGAAGGTAAAATCACTACATGCTATACATGTTGCGCCGAAGCATATCCAAACACTTATACATTCTCTGCTCCGGCCGAAGCCACATGGATTCCTTTGCATTCGGCAGCAATTGACGTTGACGGATATTTGCGTTGGGCGTATAACAGTTGGACCGAAAAGCCTTTGCAGGATTCGCGTTTCTACAACTGGGCTGCCGGCGACTGCTATCTTGTTTATCCTAATTCGTCAAGCATTCGTTTTGAACGCCTTATCGAAGGCATTCAATATGTTGAAATGATAAGGATTCTCAGAAAAGAATTTACGGATAACAATAATAGTGCTAAGTTAAAGTTGTTGAACGACGCAGTTTCCAAATTTGTGCCCATGAATTTGAGGATTGATAACGCAACCCAGATGGTTGATGAATTCAAATCAGTGATGGACAAATTGTAGTTGCCGTCATCCCGGAGTAATGATATAGTTTTCATACTACACGGGAGCAAGAAAAAAATATGTCTGACATATTTTAAAATAGGTCAGACATATTTCAAAATATCTCAGAGATATTTTTGCCGGGGTAATATAACTGAAAGAAGAAAAGCCGGGCGAGTTTTCAAAATCCTATGATTTATGATATGTCGCCAAGGAAAAATCCCGGAATTTAAAACAGTTGGAAAATAAATTAATAATATACAAAATGGGTTTTTTAGGATTCTTTTCACGCGATAAGCAGCAGAAACTGGATTCTGGTTTGGATAAGACCAAGAAATCATTGTTCAGCAAATTGGCTCATGCGGTAGTAGGCAAAAGTCAAGTGGATGACGATGTGCTGGACGCTTTGGAAGAAACTTTGATTACTTCCGACGTAGGCGTAGATACGACGCTCGAAATAATAAAAAGAATACAAGAGCGTGTAGCTCGCGATAAGTATGTAGGTGTAGACGAATTGAACCGTCTTTTGTGTGAAGAAATCGAAGCAATGCTCGCACTCAACGATACCAGCGAAAGCTCCATTGCTAAAATAGGTGAGCGCGATACTCCTTATGTGATAATGGTGGTTGGAGTGAACGGAGTGGGTAAAACCACGACCATAGGAAAATTAGCACACATGTTCAAACAGGCGGGACTGAATGTAGTGCTCGGAGCTGCCGATACATTCCGTGCTGCCGCCATAGAGCAGTTGTCTATTTGGGGTGAGCGGGTCGGTGCTCCGGTCGTGAAGCAGCAAATGGGCAGCGACCCGGCGAGTGTCGCTTTTGATACACTACGCTCGGCTGTGGCAAACAAAGCCGATGTCGTCCTTATTGATACGGCAGGCCGTCTGCATAATAAAGTAGGACTGATGAACGAGCTTACAAAGATAAAGACCGTCATGAAAAAGGTTGTCCCGACAGCCCCGGATGAGATACTTCTGGTACTTGACGGATCAACCGGTCAAAATGCGTTTGAACAAGCCAAGCAGTTTACATTGGCTACCGAAGTAACGTCACTTGCAATAACGAAATTAGACGGAACTGCAAAGGGCGGCGTTGTAATAGGAATTTCAAACCAGTTGAAAGTGCCTGTAAAGTACATAGGTCTGGGAGAGAAGATAGACGATTTGCAACCGTTCGACCGCAGTGAGTATGAGCGTTCCCTTTTTAATCAGAAAAAGGCTTAGAAATAAATGGTTAAGACTGTAGATATAATAACTATGGGATGTTCCAAAAATCTGGTAGATTCGGAACATCTTATATATCGCTTGAACCGTTTGGGGTTTAATGCATATCATAATCCCGAGGAAATCCACAACGGAATAGTAGTAGTAAACACGTGCGGTTTCATCGAATCAGCCAAACAGGAGAGTATTGATATGATACTGGAACTGTGCCAGGCTAAGGAACATGGGCGCGTTAAAAAACTATATGTAATGGGCTGCTTGTCGCAAAGATATAAAGGACAGCTCGAAGAAGAAATACCTCAGGTTGATGAATATTTCGGTAAGTTCGATTGGAAAAACATTATAAAACGGCTGGAGGATTATTCGCAGGAGTGGCGTAATGATAACGTTAGCAAAACAGGGCCAAACAAAACAGTCGTTACGGCCGAAAACAATAGTAGCTGTTTGAATTTAACCGGAGAACGTATATTAACTACTCCCAAACACTACGCCTATGTAAAAATCTCAGAAGGGTGCGACCGCAGGTGTGCCTATTGCGTAATTCCGATTATTACGGGTCGACAGGTAAGCCGCGAGATAGAGGATATAGTGTCGGAGGTGCGTGGCTTTGTGGCAACAGGAACAAAGGAATTTCAAATAATAGCCCAGGATTCCACATCGTATGGAACCGACAATTATGGCCGGCGTGCCTTGCCTGAACTTGTGGAAAGATTGTCGGATATAAAAGGTGTGGAATGGTTGCGCATTCATTACGCATATCCCAATGATTTTCCAGAAAGACTTTTAAAAGTAATAAACGAGCGTGACAATGTTTGCAAGTATCTGGATTTGGCTTTCCAACATGTAAATGACGATGTGCTTTCAAAAATGCACCGCAATATAACCCGTAAGGAAACTTACGCACTTATAAAGCAGATTCGAGAACAAGTACCCGATATAGCTTTGCGTACAACTTTAATGGTTGGTTTCCCCGGCGAAACAGAGGCCGCTTTTGACGAACTCGTGGACTTTGTACGTGATGTGCGCTTTGAGCGTATGGGTGCATTCGCTTATAGTGAAGAAGAAGGCACCTATGCGGCTGCACATTATGAAGACAACATCCCTCAAGAAGTAAAACAGGAAAGGTTGGAACGTCTTATGATGGAACAGCAGCGTATATCTGCCGAAATCTGTTCACAAAAGGTAGGAAAGGTATTTAAAACAATAATCGACCGTATAGAAGGAGATTATTACGTTGGTCGCACTCAGTATGATTCCCCCGATGTGGATGGCGAAGTGCTTATAAACATAAGCAAGCAACAGAAAAAAGGTAAGGAACTCACAGTAGGGGAATTTTATAACGCGCAAGTGCTATCGTCTACCGAATTTGATTTGTTCGCTGAAGTGAACTGACGAAAGGAATAGTGTTGTTTTATAGTACATAAATCTTTTAATAAGTCGAGTGATGAACAACAAAGAGTTTATATCTGCCTTGTCGAGAAGTCTGGATGTCTCGCTATCCGAAGCGCAAGAGTATGTTAATATACTCAACAGCTCTATCGTAAACCTGTTGAATGATAAAGATACTTTGTCTGTAAAGGGCTTCGGCTCGTTCGAGGTAAAAAAACGCTTGGAGCGTGTAGTGACCAATCCGTCTACGCGGCAAAAAATGCTGGCTCCTCCCAAACTTACATTGGTATTCAAACCGTCGCCCAACTTTAAGGAAACAATAAACGGTGTGGCACCGGAAGAATGAACAGATTATCAAAACAGAGACAATGGAAAAAAAGACTATAAATGATTTGGTAGACGCTATTCAGCAAATAAGGCCGGAGCCGCGCGAGAAGGTTGAAAACTTCGTTCGGGAGTTTTTCAATGTTATACGCCGGGCGCTTATCCGTGAGCGTTTTGTTAAGGTGAAGGGACTCGGCACGTTTAAACTTGTGGATGTCTCACCCCGTGAGAGTGTAGACGTTAATACAGGAGAAAGAATAGAAATAGAAGGTCACTTGAAAGTAACCTTCACTCCCGACAACGCTATGCGCGATGCCGTGAACCGTCCGTTTGCACATTTACAGGCTTTTGTAATCAACGAAGGAACTGATATAGAGGAAATGTCGCGTACCGACGGTTTCAAACTTGACGAAGAAACCGAATTTTCCGAATCATTGCCTAACCAAGATGTCGTGAAGCAGGAATATGATTCGGCCAAAGCAGCAACATCCGACGCTGATTCGAAAGATGATGAAGTTGTTGATTTCGTTGTCGAGGAGAATGTCAACGATATTCCTAAGAAAAAAGAAACTCCTGCGGTTACGCAAACTCAGGAAGTCACGGCAGAGAACGGAGAAGATAATTCCGAAGGTTCAGATAAGAAAACCGACGAGAATAGTAATGATGAGGCTGTGACAAGTGAGGTTGCCGAAAGCAGAGAAAGCAGCAATACGGAAGAAAGTGGCGCTATTCCGGAAGCAAACGAACGCATAATGCCCGTTACAGAAGATGAAGAAAGCGAAGTGCCGCCAATAAAAACCACGCGTCGTTGGCTGAAGATAACCTTGCTCTCGCTTTCCGGGGTATTGCTTTTAGCTGTAGGGTATTTGGCAGGATATTACAGATTGCTTACGCCAAGTTCAAATCCGCAGCCGGAAAAGGTTGCACCCATTGTGCCTGCAGTAAAAGTTCCCGTAAAACAGTCGCCCAAACCAAAGCCAATGGTTGAAGCAAAAAAGGAAACCGTACAAACCGATTCCGTGAAAGAAACTACTGTCGTAAAACAAAAGCCGGTGGAACCAGTAGTAAAGAAGCCTAAACCTGTAGTACCCATTGTTACGCCTGAACCGGGAGATGAATATATTATTACCGGCGTTAAAGGCATTTATAAACTCCAGCCCGGCGAAGGACTCTATCGTGTAGCAAGGCGCGAGTACGGAAATAAGAGTTTTATAAAATACATTTTGAAATTGAACGAGTTCCCTAATCCCGACAACATACCAGTTGGTACGGAGATAAAACTGCCGAAGTTGGTAGAGCGTGGGAACAGTACGGCAAAGTAAAGTGTATGGCATACAAATAATCAAATGGCGTTGCGGTAAACTTTTTTCCGCAACGCCATTTTTTATTATCCTTTTTTGAATGGAGAGTTACACAATGCCCGCTATTCTATCACAAACCGGACAGGAGCAGTGTACCATACCGATACCGGGCGTCCTTGCTGCATACCCGGGTTGAACTTGGGCAGCGATTTGACAACTCGCTTTGCTTCGTTGTCGCAATCCGGGTCCAAGCCTTTGAGTATCTGAACCTCACCGATGTCGCCCGTGCCGGTAACGACGAAGCGGAGCATTATAGTGCCTTGTGTTCCCTGTTTGAGGGCGCTTTGCGGATATTTTATATGTTCGTTTATGAATTTCATCAGGGCTTCTTCTCCTCCGGGGAAATTCGGCATTTGCTCTACAACATCGTATACCCGACTGTCTGCAATCGTTTCCTTTGTTTCTACGTCATGCTTATTTGTAACAGTTAATTCCGGTTGGTCGTCGTTGTATGTCGTGAAACTTTTATTAAGCGATGCTTCTGTCGCAGTGTTAATAGTTACGCCGACATGTTCTTCGGATTCATCGGTATAAGTGTTTGCGTACTGCGTTTTTTGTAATTTTTTCAGTTTCTCGTCGGTTGACGACTGTCTTGTATCTTTGTTTAGGTTATTGACTTTTAGTTCCTTTGTTTTTTCGTTTCTATTTCCCGATGTTGGATTTTGCATTGCGTTGTTTCTTGTGTTTACAGTTACTATTCCCTGTGTCTCAGTGCTTTTCTTGCTGGAGTCGTAAAATATGTACACAATAAAACTTATTAAAAACAAAACAGCTATGATTTTCCAAAAAGTTCTTCCCGACTTCGTCTCCGATTTTTTAATTGCTTTTTCTACTTGCATTTCGCAGCGCAGGCTGCAATACGCATAAGGATAATGGCTCGTAGATTTATCCGTGTCATACGAACGGCCACACCATTTACAATGACGAATGTCTCCCATTTTTTCAAAAATACAAGTCTGTTTGTTCCTGTTTGGGCTTTTTCGTTTTAATTGCCCGTTATGCTGTAAAAATAAATAATTCCTGCGAATGAAGTGTGAGATGTAAGGGTGTTTTTTAGCTTTATATTGTGTGTGTCTTTTTACCGCTTTTTCAACAGGGCAAAAAAAGGTCGGACATATTTCAAAATACAAGGCACATATTTTAAAATTTCTCAGACCTATTTTTCCTTTTCTCAAAGGTAGGATGTAAGGTGTTGAAATACAGTGTGGTTATAACCTGTCTGAATTTGTCTGTTTTTAGAAACACCTTTTTACGCCGAAAATGTATGTTTGCAGATAACGGTTCCGTATCATAATTTATGTGTCGTGCAGCGGCGAGTTGGTGTAATTAATCACTTTTAAGACATTGTATGTGTGCGTTCTCAAAGTAAATCTTAATTTTGCAAGCAAATTAAACCACATACGCAATGAATGACAGTGTTGACATACGGGCTCTTAATGAGCAGATAGAAATGCAGAGCGGTTTCGTTACCGAGTTGACAACGGGAATGGGACATATAATAGTAGGGCAGAAGCATTTGGTGGAATCCTTGCTTATCGGTCTGTTGAGCAACGGGCACATACTCCTCGAAGGCGTGCCGGGCTTGGCAAAGACCTTGGCCATAAAGACGCTTGCCTCGTTGATAGACGCCAAGTTCAACAGGGTGCAGTTTACGCCCGACTTGTTGCCTGCCGACATCATCGGTACGCTTATCTACAGCCAGAAGTCGGAGAGTTTCGTGGTAAAGAAAGGCCCGATATTCGCCAACTTCATCTTGGCCGATGAGATAAACCGTGCTCCGGCCAAAGTGCAGAGCGCATTGCTCGAAGCCATGCAGGAACGCCACGTTACCATAGGCGGCGAGACATATTCGTTGCCCGAGCCTTTCCTTGTGCTTGCAACGCAAAACCCGATAGAGCAGGAGGGTACCTATACGTTGCCCGAAGCGCAGGTAGACCGCTTTATGCTTAAGGTTGTTATCGACTATCCTACCATGGATGAGGAAAAACTTATCGTTCGCCAGAAACTGGAGGGCGACAGCAGCGAGGTACGCCCGATACTGCGCCCCGAGAAAATCATGGAGGCGCGCAAGGTGGTGGAACAGGTGTATGTGGATGAGAAAATATCGCAATACATAGCCGACATAGTATTTGCCACACGTTATCCCGAGCGCTACAATCTCAAGGATATAAGCAATTACATCTCATTTGGCGGCAGCCCCCGTGCTTCAATTAACCTGGCATACGCCGGCAGGGCATACGCTTTCCTGAAACGCCGCGGATATGTTATTCCCGAAGACATTCGTGCCGTAGCACACGATGTCCTGCGCCACAGGATAGGCATTACATACGAAGCCGAGGCCGCAAACATAACAAGCGACAATATCATAGACGAAGTTATAAACAAGGTTGTAGTTCCTTAAGGCCCATATCTAATGCCTCGGGCAACTTAGGGATACTGAAAACATGGATACATCAGAACTTCTTCGCCGTGTAAGGCGCATTGAAATAAAGACTCGCAGATTGAGCAGCAACATATTTGCGGGTGAGTATCATTCTGCCTTTAAAGGAAAGGGTATGAGCTTTTCCGAAGTGCGCGAATACCAG
The DNA here is from genome assembly GCA_900550635.1 of uncultured Prevotella sp. GTDB lineage: Bacteria > Bacteroidota > Bacteroidia > Bacteroidales > Bacteroidaceae > UBA6398. The sequence continues at coordinate 12,511 of URSZ01000024.1, forward strand.
TACGGCGATGACGTAAGAGATATTGACTGGAACGTAACGGCACGTTTCAACCGACCGTATGTAAAAGTGTTCGAAGAAGAAAGGGAGCTTACGGTAATGCTGCTTATCGACGTGTCGGGAAGTGTGAGTTTCGGAACGCAGGTGCGCACCAAGCGCGACATGATAACGGAGATAGCCGCCACGCTTTCGTTTTCGGCCATCCAGAACAACGACAAAATAGGCGTGATATTCTTTTCCGACAGGATAGAGAAATACATACCTCCCCAGAAAGGCCGCCGACACATACTTTATATAATACGCGAGCTCCTTACCTTTAACCCCGTAGGCAAAAGGACAAACATTCCTGCCGCGATAGAGTTTTTCATGAAAATACAGCGCCGGCAGTGTGCCGCGTTTGTGATAAGCGATTTTATCGATAAGCACGACCTTACCGATACATTCAAAATGGCACAGCACCGCTATGACGTAAATGCCGTACAGGTTTACGACGTGCGCATGAGTGAATTGCCCGATATAGGTATTGTAGAACTGCGTGACGCCGAAACGGGACACATAGAATATGTTGATACGTCAAGCAGAAGGGTACGTGACGCCCACCGCCGTATATGGCAGGAACGCCAAAAGAAACTGGATTATACGTTTAAGCGTTCAGGCGTAAGAAGCGTTTCTGTCCCGACCGACGGCGACTACGTTAAGGCACTTATGAATCTGTTTGCAAACAAGATGTGATAGTAGCATGAAAAAACTGTTTCTTTGGGTTTCCTTTATAGTGTTTTTTGCTGCACATGCGGCAGCGCAGGTTAAGGTTACGGCAAAAATAGATTCGGCTGAAATCTTAATAGGAGAGCAGACTGCGGTGCGTGTACAGGTAGTACATCCTGAAAAGGAACCGGTGGCTTTCCCGAAAGACATCTCGACTTTGCTGGAAGATAATAAACTGGAAATCGTAAATAAAGGAGAGATTGATGAACATGAGGATACACCCGAAGAAGGAATGACAACATCCGTATTCTCTTTTACGATAACAAGTTTTGAGCCTTCGCTTTATTATATACCCCAGCTGAATATTACCGTAGGAAAAAAGAATTATTCCACAAACCAGTTGGCTCTGAAAGTGAACGACGTGGCTGTCGACACATTGCACGTGGATAAGTTTTTCGGGCCAAAGGAAATAATCGAACCTGTTTATACGTGGCAGGATTGGATGCCTTTGTTCGTGCTCTCCTTGCTGCTGATTATATGCGTGGGTGTATTGGGATACGCAATATATTTATTGCGCCGCTCCAAGGAAGTCAAAGAGGTAAAAGTGAAGCAGGAATTCATATTGCCCCATGAAGAAGCTAAAAGGAATATCGAGAAACTTAAAACAAAGTACGACTCAGGAGACTTTACGTCTAAGGATTATTATACAGAGTTAGTCTCGATTCTGCGCGATTATGTTACCCAGCGCTACGGATTCAGCGCCAAGGAAATGACATCTTATGAACTTGTGGAGCACCTGATTAATGTTCCTGAAGATAAAACAGAGAAAAATGCGGGTCCTGAAAATAACTTGTTGGCAAATAACGATAAACAGGTTAATCTGGAAGAACTTCGCGAGATATTGACAACTGCGGATCTTACAAAGTTTGCAAAATTAAAGACCGAAGCCAACGAGGACCGCACAAACCTAATGCGACTGGCCGGTTATATAGACGCAACAAAGAATGAAACTCAAAGATACTACTATACGCCTGTGCAAAAAGAAAAAGCACAGAAACAAATAAAGCCGGGAATCGTGCTGAAGATATGCCTTGTGCTATTTTCCGTAGCAATAGTGGCGGTTGTGGCTTTTATGGTAAAGGAAGTGCTTGAGTTGTTCTTGTAGTAACATTATGCTGATATGATAACGTTTGCTAATAAAGAGCTTCTGTTTTTGTTGTTGCTGCTTATACCGTATGCGATATGGTATATCTTGAGGCATAAACGTCATGAGGCTTCTATAACAATTTCCGATACACATGGATTTTTGCATATCAGGCCGAGTATGCGTATGCGTTTCATACATACGCCTTTCGTACTAAGGTTGATAACATTGGCGCTAATTATAATAATCCTGGCAAGGCCACAAGGAAAGAACTCATGGAAAAATTCGCAGGTAGAAGGTATAGACATAATGCTTGTGCTTGACGCTTCAACGAGTATGCTTGCCGAAGACTTGCAACCAAACAGGATAGAGGCGGCAAAAAGCGTGGCTACAGAGTTCATCTCGTCGCGTCCGAACGACAACATCGGGCTTACGGTTTTTGCAGCTGAAGCATTTACGCAATGCCCTATGACTGTTGATCACGCGGCTTTGTTGGGACTTATGCAGCATGTGAGTTGTAACATGGCGCTTCACGGACTTATTGATGACGGCACGGCAATAGGCATGGGTATAACTAATGCAGTGTCTCGTTTAAAGGATAGCAAGGCAAAGAGTAAAATTATAATCCTGCTGACAGACGGTTCAAACAACCGTGGTGAAATATCGCCTTTAACTGCAGCAGACATAGCGTCGTCTTACGGTATTAGAGTGTATACCATAGGTGTGGGTACAAATGGCCAAGCTCCGTTCCCATACCCTATGCCGGGAGGCGGAGTGCACTATATTCAAATGCCGTGTGAAATAGACGCGCAAACATTGCAAGGAATAGCCTCGGCTACTGGTGGGCAATTTTACAGGGCAACGTCGACTAAGGAATTGAAAAAGGTGTACAAAGATATTGACACCTTGGAGAAAACAAAATTCAGTGTAAGGAAATATTCCAAACGCTATGAATTGTATCAGCCATTGGCTATGGTTGCTATTTTTACGCTGCTGTTGGAAGTACTGTTAAGAATGACGTTGTTCCGCCGTTTACCTTAAAGCAATTTAAATAAGATGTTCAGATTCGAAGACCCCAAATATTTGTATTTATTGTTGCTCATATTATTATGGGCAATGATATACATATTTTCTTTGATAAGCAGGAAGAAAAAACTTAAGCGCTTTGGAAATATCGGTTTGCTGGCGAATCTGATGCCCGACGTTTCTATAAAGAGACAACATTTAAAGGTTGCGCTGGCTCTTATCGCGGCAGCCGCACTCATTGTTTCGTTAGCGCGTCCTCAGATGGGAATGACGGTTGACAACACAAAGAAACAAGGAATCGAAATTATCATTGCGTTAGACATCTCAAACAGTATGTTGGCAGAGGATATTGCTCCAAACCGTTTAGAGAGTGCCAAGCAACTTATATCCTCCACTGTCGACAGGATGGATAATGACAAGGTAGGTATAATTGTGTTTGCCGGTGACGCTTACAGCCAACTTCCTATAACAAGCGACAATGTCTCGGCTAATATGTTTCTTGACGCAATATCTCCGTCGATGATAACCCAGCAAGGCACCGACATTGCCAAAGCAATAAATCTTGCCAGTAAAAGTTTTACGCAGGCCGAAGGTGTTGGACGTGCGATTATCGTAATAACCGACGGCGAGAACCATGAAGGCGGAGCAGAAGAGGCTGCGGCAGAAGTTTCCAAAAAAGGCATTCAGGTTTATATGATAGGAGTAGGTAAAGAAACGGGTGCTCCAATTCCGGATCCTTCGTCAAGGGGCGGCTATTTGACTGACCGTAACGGCGAAACCGTTATAACACATCTGAACAAAGATATGTGTGTGAAAATAGCAGAAGCCGGTAAGGGACAGTTCATATACTTGAATAACATTCCTGTTGCACGCGAAAGGTTGTTTGACAGTCTTGATAAGATAAAAAAGAGCGAACTGTCGGATACTGTGTATTCATCATACGACGAGCAGTTCCAGTGGATAGCTTTAATAGCTTTAATACTGCTTGTTTTGGATGCTATGACGATGGAGCGCAAAAACCGTGTATTTAAACGAATCAATTTGTTTAAAAGATGATTATGGCAAAACGATTCACTATAATAGTTTTCGCAATAATGCAATTTGCCGTTGTTGCGGCTCAAAACGATAACCGTCGTCTTGTAAGAAAAGGCAATGCGTTCTATTTAGACAGCATGTTCGTAGAAGCCGAAACAAACTATCGCAATGCAATAAAGCAAAACAGTACGGACCCTATTGCACATTTCAATTTAGGGAATGCTCTGCTTCGTGAGCGGAATCCTAAAGATGCGGCGGCGCAGTATGAGAAAGTACTGAAATACACGAAAAATCCTTTAAGCTTGGCTAAGACATACCACAATTTAGGAGTAATTTTCCAAAGCCAGAAACAATACGGCGAAGCTATATCGAATTACGAGAACGCATTGCGCAATAATCCGCATGATGATGAAAGTCGCTATAACTTAGCTTTGTGCCGGCATTTGTTGAAGAATCAAAAGAATAACCAGAACCAGGAAAACAAACAGAACGAAAAAGAAAAACGTGACGACAAGCAGCAAGAGAAACCTCAACAAAATGATGAAAGCAAACAAAAGCAGCAACAGCCGTCGCAAGACAAAATGTCAAAGGAAAATGCCGAGAGGCTTCTGGATGTAGCCAAGCAAGAAGAACAACGCACGCAAGAGAAAATACGCAAAGGACAACGTTATGCTACTCCGCGAAGTCTGGAAAAGAACTGGTAAAAAGCAGCGGAATGTGATTAACGCTTTTCCATACGGGAGAATATTATTTAGAGTTATATGGATAGTATTAGGCGCCATAGTGAACAAAACTTTTTTACTGCTCTTGGGAGCTTGAAAAAAATATGTCAGACATATTTTAAAATAGGTCTGACATATTTCAAAATATCTCAGACCTATTTCGGAATCGTAAATTATGCGTTTACCGGTAATAGAGACAAGAACGACGTGTGTTGTTTAGCGCATGCAAGCAAAAACGGAACAATCATGAAAAGGATATATTCATTATTAGTTATACTTATTTTATCGCAGTCATTGTCGGCTGCTGTTATTACCATAAAGGCAGACGCGCCTTCTACGGTAGCGATAGGTGAGGAGTTCAGTTTGAAGTACATTGTCTCAACGCGCGATGTTGATAATTTCGAAGGCCCTAAATTTCCGTCAACGATAAAAGTATTATATGGTGTCGGTAGGTCGGAGATGTCCAGTTATCAAATGATAAACGGAAAATCTTCGAGTATAAGTTCCGTTACGTTTACGTATACGTTAAGCGCGGAAAAGACCGGCAAATTAACGATTCCGCCTGCAGTCATCAAGGTAAAAGGAAAAGATTATAAAACGCGAACCGTTACAATTCAGGTTGTAAATGCACCATCCGGTAACTCTTCCCAATCATCACAAGGGTCAGCTGCAGGTACAGTTTCGCATGCGGGAAAGATAACAGGTAAAGACTTGTTCATTGTTGTTTCGTCAAACAAGAAAACTGTTTATGAACAGGAGCCAATCTTGTTGACTTATAAGATATACACCCGTGTGAATTTAACGCAAATGACTGGTGACATGCCCGATTTGAAAGGCTTTTTGATACAGGAGGTTCCTGTGCCGCAGCAAAGACAGTTAAAAATTGAGCAGTACAACGGTGAAAATTACAATTCAACCGTTTGGTGTCAATATGTTATGTTTCCCCAGCAGTCAGGCAAGCTGGAAATACCGTCAATAAAATTTGACGGAGTAGTGGCTGTGGCCAATCCTAACATAGACCCGTTTGATGCGTTTTTCAACGGAAATACAAATTTTGCTGAAGTAAAAAAGACGATAGTAGCGCCGTCGTTAAGTATAAACGTAAAGAAATTGCCGTCGCCCAAACCTGCGGATTTTAGCGGAGCAGTGGGCAAGTTTGAAATTAAATCCGCCGTTCTAACAAAAACTCCGCGCACCAACGATAACCTTTCGATACGTGTTACAATTAGCGGAGTTGGAAATATGAAGCTGATAACAGCTCCTAAGCTTAATTTGGGTTCGGATTTTGACGTGTATACCCCAAAAAGAACAGAAAAAACAGAATTGACAGCCGAGGGAATAAAAGGTACAATAAACTATGATTATGTCGTGGTGCCCAGGCAAAAAGGTAATTACACTTTGCCCATTATAAAGTTCGGATACTTTGATATCTCCGAGAACCGGTATGAAACTGTTGAAACGGTTCCGATAGATTTTAAAGTGGAGCAGGGCGCAAATGCGGCTGTAAGCAGCGAAGAATTTGTGAGCGGTGATATTCGCGACATTCACCGAGGCAGTTATTCAGTAGCGTCTGGATTTTTCGATGTTCGGAATACTACGTATTATCTTTTGTATTTGTTTGGCTTGATTGTTTTTGTTGCGTTGTTTGCGTATTTAAAACGCTCCGAACATTTCAAGAATAATATATCTTTGCTGTTGAGGAAGAAAGCAAAACGTTTGGCGTATAATAATCTAAAGCAGGCCGAATCACTTATGAAGTTGAACAAAACTTCAGAGTTTTACGATGAACTGACTAATGCGTTGCAAAAGTATATAAGCAACCGTTTCTCTATTCCTATGTCAGAGTTTAAAATCGAGCAGGTGCAGGATAAATTACAGGAACAAGGCATTGCAAAGGAGTTGATTACTGAATTCTCAGATGTTATGTCGCAATGTGAGTTTGCTCGTTTTGCTCCCGGAGACCCGCACGAAAACATGGAGAATCTTCTCCGCCGCGCGTCTGAAATAATTACAAAAATAGAGAACTCTTTAAAATAATGCAATGATGAAAAGTATATTTACTAATATAGAATATTGCATGGCTAAGTGCCTGCTCTTTATCCTGTTTACATTTGTTAGTTCATCATTGTATGCTGGCACAAGCGAAAAAGCACTCCTGAGCGAGAAGGATAAAGCCGACAGCCTTTATACAAAAGGTGAATATCGTGGGGCGGTTGGAATATACGAAGAGCTTTCTAAAAAGGTTTCAAGCTCTGACATATATTATAATCTCGGGAATTGTTATTTCCGTTTAAACGATTACTCGCAGGCGCGCCTGTCTCTTGAGAAAGCTTTTATATTGAACCCATCGGATAGCGATGTAAAGAATAACTTGAACCTGGTTATTTCAAAAATAAAGACGAACGACGCTAAATCACAGTCCTTTATTTCTGTTTTTGCCAATAATGTTTGCTATTCTTTTACAATTGGCGGCTGGACAGTTCTTGCTTTGGTTGCTTTCATAATGGCGTTGGGATTGTTCTTATTGTATTATTTCGGTTGGACGTTGCGCATACGTAAGTTGGCTTTCTTTGCGTTTATTGCATTTTTCATAACGACGGCACTGTCGCTTACGTGTGCAGGAATTCAAGATTACAATTTGAAAAATCCGTCAGAAGCAATTGTTTTACAGGTTGCCGATGTGCGTGTGTCGCCTACTAAGAATGCCGATATATTGAAACAACTGTTGCCGGGAACGAAGATAGGATTGGTTGACGAAAATGCGGTGGATGGTTGGAAGCAGGTATCTCTTGGTAATGGTGACAAGGGTTGGATGAAATCCTCGGATATAGGAATAATCGGTTTATATCCGTAAATGCAATTGTAGCAGTCAATATACATTAATAAAAATAAAATACCATGATAGAATATTTGTTGGAATTGGACCGCAATATAACCTTAAGCCTGAACGGCAGTTCTTCGCTTTATGCAGATGGATTGATGATGGCCATAACATCAACAATTACATGGATACCCGTAGGCTTGGTGCTTCTTTATATTTTGCTTAAGAACAACAATATGAATATGCCGCGTTTTTTGCTCGTGTTTTTAATGCTTGCTTTGTGCGTGTTCATATCTGACCAGTTGTCTAACCTGTGCAAGGCATTTTTTGAGAGGTGGCGTCCCGCTCGCGACCCGTATATAATGTATCTTGTCGATGTCGTAAATGATTATCGCGGCGGCCGTTTCGGATTCTTTTCTGCACATGCGGCAAACACCATGTCGATAGCCGTATTCCTGTCATTGTTGTTCCGTCAAAAGCGTATGACGTTTCTACTTCTGTCGTGGACGCTGCTTAATGGATATTCGCGTATTTATTTGGGTGTTCATTATTTCGGAGATGTAATGGTAGGCTTTACAGTGGGAGTTATTGTAGGTTATATGCTTAAACTTTTGTATAACAAGATATGCAGACGGTTGAATTTTTCCCCTAACGGCATTTCGTCAGAATATACCTCAGGTGGTTATCTTGCAAAGGATGTAAATTTGCTTGCTTCCGTCTTGGTATCAACTTATGCGGTAGTTGCAGTTGTTGCCACATTTTTGGTTTGCTGATTTTATGCTCCGGGTGCAAATAAAAAATATGTCTGACATATTTTGAAATAGGTCAGACATATTTTAAAATACAAGGCACATATTTTTGCGCTCTCTTGAATCGGTGGTTTTCAACTAAGATAAAAATATACGGAAAGAGTAGGGACTCCTATCTATTCTGAAGTGTGGCTTTCCGTGAACGTTATTGCTTTTTTTGCAATACCATGGCCGCCGCTCCGTCGGAAGCATAAAGCACTACATTTCCGCCCTCAAGTTTACCGTATGTCTTTATGTTCTTTAGTGCCGAGAGAACAAGTTCTTCAGTCGTCATGTCTGGGCAGGCCATACGTGTTGTTCCTACGGCGGAAAGTGATATGGAGGATTGCTTGCCTTCTTCGGTTTCTATGTTTCCGAATATGCGATTACAACCTGCATTGCCACTTAACTTTTTATTGTCGGTGTCGAATATTAAGAAAGGATTTCCTTCCTCGTTTTTTGTTACGGGCGAACCGTATATCGACACGATGTCCCATTCACCGTCGAGTTCAGCAAAAGTCATAGGATAAAATCTTTTTTTGAGTAATATCAAAGGATTTTTGCCAGAATTGTATAAAGCAATGTTGCCTTCTTTTGTCTTTTTGTATTTCTTAACCTCCGACAATGCTCCTTGTATGTTTCTTTCTGTTTCCATATCGGGGCAGGCCATCATTGTGCCGGCCAATTGTTTCAGTTCCAGAACTCCCGGCTTGGCGTCGCGGTTGAACGATGACATTATGCGATTGCAGCCGCTGTAACCGTATACACGTCCGTTCTGCGTGTCGAATCCTATGAAAGGCTGTTGTCCGCCTTCATTTACAGATGGCTTTGTACCTTTCACTTCTGTGATGTCCCATTCGCCTTCTATATCTGAAAGCGTGGCCGTGTTCCTTGTAGTGCTGCACGATGAGAGCAGCGCTGTAGCGATTAATCCCAAAAATACTTTTTTCATAAGTGGCATAATTTATTTATGTCTTTAATTTGGAGTGCAAATGTAGGTTTTTTCGTGTCAACAGCGGAACAAGCGTACTTAAATATTGCTAAACATGCCATATCGCATGGTTCATAGGTATGTATTTCTAATTTGCCTCATTTAGCGTCGGGTTTTGCAATTCGATTTTGTTAACTTTGTATCCAGAAAGATAAACAGAAATAAACGCTGCAAAAAGTTATTGAAATGATTACATCGCAGGATAAAATCCAATTAAAAGGCAAAGGTATTACTGAAGAGCAATTAGAGTACCAGTTAGGTTGTTTTCGCACAGGTTTCCCGTATTTACGGCTGTACGCTGCGGCAACGCAAAGTAAAGGAATATCAGTTCCTACAGAAAACGAACGAAACGAGTTGGTGCACGGCTGGGATGAGTACCGTAGCCAGGAAGATGTCAGCATTGTGAAATTTGTTCCTGCTTCAGGCGCAGCCAGCAGGATGTTCAAGAACCTGTATGCTTTTCTTGAAGGCGAAAGCAACGTGCCAAAAACAGACTTTGAACGTAAGTTTTTCGACAACATAAGACATTTCGCTTTTTATGAAGACCTCGACGAGGCGTGCAAGCGTATTAATAACATGGGAATAGCCGGGCTGGTAAAAGCCGGCAACTTCAAGGCTGTGGTCAAGGCACTTTTAGACAACGAAGGATTAGGCTACGGTTCAAAGCCCAAAGGTGTTTTATTGTTTCATTCATATCCCGACGGCGCGCGGACACCTTTGGAGGAACATCTTTATGAAGGAGCATTAATAGCGTCAGATTCTAATAAATGCGTAAAAGTTCATTTCACCGTTTCGCCCGAGCATAAGGATTTGTTCCGAGAGCATGTGGAAAAGGCCGTGCCAAGTATGGAAGAAAAGTTGGGTGTTCACTTCGAAATATCTTTTTCGGAGCAAAAATCAAATACAGATACGATAGCTGCCACGCCCGACAATGAGCCTTTCCGCAATGCCGACGGTTCTTTGCTCTTTCGCCCGGGCGGTCACGGCGCGCTTATAGAGAATCTGAATGAAATCGATGCGGATGTTATTTTCATAAAGAATATTGATAATATTGTGCCGGCCCGTCTTATGCCGGACACTGTGGTGTATAAGAAATTGTTGGCCGGTAAGCTGGTTGCATTGCAAAACCAGATTTTTGAATA
>URSZ01000025.1 GCA_900550635.1 uncultured Prevotella sp.
GCACTTGTTTCTCGGAATAGGCCAGTTCCTTACTCATTTCATACGCCTTGATTTCTCCGATACGTTCGATGTTGCGGCGGAAACGCATACGGTCGGACTGCACTTGCACGTCACGTATCTCCGCCATGTATTGGTTCAAGACTGAGTTAGTCTCGGCAAAGTTGATAACTTTCATTATATTATCAGATTAAAATATGTATTGGTTATTCCGTATATTGATAGAACAGAGGTGCAAAGTAAACGAATTCCACTCAATTTGCAACATTCAGTTTGCAGATATTGTTATGGTTTTATAAAAGATTTCCTATTACAGAAAAATTTCTCTAATTGGATGTTTCTTTTAAAATAAAGTATTACTTTTGTAGTCGCAAAAACAAGGGCCTTACTGAACAACGCGGTTTTCCACAAACTCGCCCCCTTGCAATGAAGCATACGAATGCGAAGAGAGATTATAAACCAAATACCAATTTTAAAATCTTAAAAAGAAATGGCAAATTTAGATTTAAGCAAGTACGGTATCAAAGACGTGAAGGAAATCATCCACAACCCGTCTTATGATGTATTGTTCGCTGAAGAGACCAAACCGGGTCTGGAAGGCTTCGAAAAAGGTCAAGTAACTGAACTTGGTGCTGTGAACGTAATGACTGGTATCTATACCGGACGTTCTCCTAAAGATAAATTCTTTGTAATGAACGAAGCCAGCAAGGATTCTGTATGGTGGACTTCAGAATAATACAAAAACGACAACAAACCCTGCTCTGAAGAAGCATGGGCCGACCTGAAAGCTAAAGCTGTAAACCAGCTGAGCGGCAAGCGTCTGTTCGTTGTCGATACTTTCTGCGGTGCTAACGAAGCTACCCGCATGAAAGTACGTTTCATCATGGAAGTAGCTTGGCAGGCTCACTTCGTAACTAACATGTTCATCCGCCCGACTGCTGAAGAACTTGCTAACTACGGAGAACCCGATTTCGTATCATTCAACGCTTCCAAAGCAAAAGTTGACAACTACAAGGAACTGGGTCTGAACTCTGAAACAGCTACTGTATTCAACTTGAAGACCAACGAACAGGTTATCCTGAACACTTGGTACGGCGGTGAAATGAAGAAGGGTATGTTCTCTATCATGAACTACAAGAACCCGTTGCGTGGTATCGCTTCTATGCACTGCTCTGCTAACACTAACATGGAAGAAACTGAATCAGCTATCTTCTTCGGTTTGTCTGGTACTGGTAAGACTACTTTGTCTACAGACCCGAAACGTAAGTTGATTGGTGATGACGAACACGGATGGGATAACGAAGGTGTATTCAACTACGAAGGTGGTTGCTACGCTAAGGTTATCAACCTGGATAAAGAATCTGAACCAGATATCTACAACGCAATCAAACGTGACGCTCTGTTGGAAAACGTAACAGTAGACGCTAACGGTAAGATTGACTTCGCAGATAAGAGCGTAACTGAAAACACTCGTGTTTCTTATCCTATCCACCACATCGAAAACATCGTGAAACCTATTTCTAAGGGTCCTCACGCTAAACAAGTTATCTTCTTGTCTGCTGATGCATTCGGTGTATTGCCTCCAGTATCTATCTTGAACGAAGAACAGGCTCAGTACTACTTCCTGTCAGGATTTACTGCTAAGTTGGCTGGTACAGAACGTGGTATCACTGAACCGACTCCGACATTCTCTGCTTGCTTCGGTGCTGCTTTCTTGAGCTTGCATCCTACTAAATATGCAGAAGAACTGGTTAAGAAGATGGAAATGACTGGTGCAAAAGCATACTTGGTTAACACTGGTTGGAACGGAACTGGCAAACGTATTTCTATCCGTGATACTCGTGGTATCATCGACGCTATCCTGGATGGTTCTATCGAAAAAGCTCCTACTAAGACTATTCCTTACTTCGACTTCGTTGTTCCGACTGAATTGCCGGGTGTTGATCCGAAGATCTTGGATCCGCGTGACACTTACGATTGCGCTTGCAAGTGGGAAGAAAAAGCTAAAGACTTGGCTGCTCGCTTCATCAAGAACTTCGCTAAGTTCACAGGTAACGAAGCTGGTAAAGCTTTGGTTGCTGCTGGTCCGAAATTGTAATCAGAACTTAACATTACAAGATAATCAGCGTAAGAGGGTACTCGAAAGAGTATCCTCTTATTTTTTTGTTTTTAGCCTGATGATTGTTGCTGATTTTCTTGAGAAAAAATATTGTAATAGCAGGAAAAGAATTATTTTTATGCGGACTTTAAACGGATGTCTTCAGTAATTTTAGAACTGTTCGTTGGAAAGTTTATAGACGAAACGTTATTGATTGAATAAAAGAATAATGCTTATGAAAAACTTGAAACAAGCAGCTTTGGCTGTATTATTGTTGCCTTTGATGGCTTGTGGCGGCGGAGCACAGCAGCAACAGGCTCCGGCAGAAGCTCCGGCACAGGATAGTGTAAAGAATCAGGTAGTGGAAACAATTATGACACGCCGCAGTATCCGCCAGTATAAGCCGCAGGCGGTAGAACGGGAAAAGATGCAGACCATTGTGGAATGCGGTATCAATGCTCCTAACTCTATGAACCGTCAGGCGTGGGAAGTGCGCGTGGTAGATAATGCTGATTATATCAATGGAGTGACAGAACTGTATAAGAAAGCCAACCCGAAGGCTGCCGAGGACCCGACTTTCAAGAATATGTTCCGCAATGCGCCTACAGTGGTGTTTATCGGTCGTGATACTCAGTCGGAAAGTTCTCCTTTCGATTGCGGACTGCTGGCCGAGAATATGATGATTTCTGCTTGGTCTATGGGTATTGGCAGTTGCTGTCTGGGCACTCCGGCACGCTTTATGAGAAGTCCTGAGGCCGCCGAATACTTGCAGAAGCTGGGATTCAGCGAAGGATATGAACTGTTATATTGTATCGGCTTTGGCTATCCGGATGAAACTCCTGCTGCAAAGCCGCGTGACGCAGCAAAAGTAAAGTTTGTAGAATAATATCTGGTATTAAAAAAATAAGGACTCATCGTCAGAACGAATTGTTATCAAACGGTCTGACGATGAGTCCTTTATTACTGTATATAAAGATTGTTTCTTCTATAGCTCGTTATCTTGCACCCAAGTCATCGTAAGAACTTTGCAGGATGGCTTTGCCCCGTAAGATACGATTCTCGTTAGGAGAGGGAGTTTCCTGTACCGGCCGGTCTGCGTTGAGGTCCATGAGTGTAACTCCGGTACTGTCGGCAAAGGCAAAACCTCCTCCAAATGTCCAGTAAGCAAACGGATAAGTATATTCGCTGCCCAATATATTCCGGCTGAAATTGAATTCGCTGTGATCGATATCCAGTTGGGCAAGCAGAGTAGCTGCCAGGTCACTCTGATTCATGAGCTGTTCGATGACCATAGGTTGCTTGACAGCTCCTCCCAGCCAGAGCATCGGTATGTGATGGATACGCGCGTCATGTCCGTTGCCCTCGGCAGGATAGTAGAATCCATGATCAGGCAGACATATAATAAGCAGATTATTCCATATTGGCGTTTTGCGGATACGTTCTACGAACTCACCCAGGCAATGGTCTGTAAATGCAAAAGCATTGGGCTGCTTTTCTTTCAGCTGGTGATAGGGGACTTCGAAAGGTTCATGGCTGCTCAGAGTCAGAAAGGCGGTATGCCAGGGGGAGTCTTTCCGGTCCTTCAGCATCTGGTAGAGGTGATCGAAGGTAATATCATCGTTCACTCCCCACGCGTTCTGGTGCTGGCTCATGGGGAAATCGGTATCGGCAGTAAGTTTTTGATAACCACTTTCCAGCAGATAACTTTTCATATTGGTGAAATTAATGTCACCTCCATACAGGAAGTCGGTACGATAGCCTTCTTTTACCAGTTTTCCGGCGATAGAAGGCAAAGTACGGCTCTTGGCTGGTATCTTCATTACCGAAAGGTCTGGAAAGCTCTGGTAGCCGCTAAAGGTACAGATTGTACCTCTGTCGGTACGAAAGCTGTTGGCATAGCAGTTGGTGAAAAAGACTCCCTCTTTCGTCAGGCGGTCGAACTGCGGCGTTACGTTGCCCGGCGCGCCGAGGCTGCCAACGAAGGTGCCGCCAAATCCTTCGAGTATTATGATGAGCACGTTGGGGCGTGTTGTGGTCAGGAGCGTGTCGCCGCCGGCGGTTTCGGTAGAATAGTGCAGCTGCGCGAACAGGCTGTCGCATTCGGCAGGCTCGAAATAGCGCGCATATTCGGAAAAGTCCTTGGCCTTGCGCATGGAATAGAACAGGCTGAAAGCCGGGTTGACTGCCGAGTGGTTAAGGAACTGGTTGCTGCTGTAGTAGACCATTCCCACGTTGGCCGTGGAGCGACCTATGCCGCCGCGAATGCCGAGGAATGTAAGCCCGCCGGCCAGTATCATTACAACGGTGGGCGCAATGCGTCTGCGGCCGGTAAAGCTGAAGCTGCGCGGGGTTACGGCGCGCAGGGCAAGGAACAGCGCGGCAGCCGTAAAGGCTACTGCCGTGAGTCCTACGGCAAGGTATGTGCCGCTCACGCTGTCGGTAACGGCGTCGGGCGAATCAAGGTAGGTGAACACCGTGGCGTCGAGCTTGAAGTCCCAGAACGAGTAGAGGCACGTGTCGCCCACGAGCACAAGGCCTGCCGTGAGCGAGAGTATGGCGTAGTAGACAAGGAAAATTTTCCGCAGTCCGGGAACGCGCACCCAGATGTTGACGAGCAGCAGGAGCAGCGGCAGGGCGAGCGTGTAGCCTGTGGTGGCAAGGTCGAGCGGAAGGCCGTGCATTATTACCGACAGGAAGTCGCCGGCGCCGCAACCGCGCCCCGCAGCGCCGTTGAAGAGCATGAACACGGGTTTCCACAGCGCAAAGAAAAGGAGCATTACAACCGCAAGGCGCAGGTAAAAGCCGAGGGTGCGTTTCATTATATTCGAAGAATGAATTTTTATGTTTTCCGGCATGAAAAAAGTGATGTTTTTTCGGGGTGCAAAAATTATGTCTGAGATATTTTAAAATATGTCTGACCTATTTCGAAATATGTCAGACATATTTTTTTCTTGCTCCCATGTGTTTGAAAACTCTCTGTCCGGGATTCTTACGATTTTAGTGTTTGCATGTAAATTTCACCGCTTTCATCGGAGTTTTTCCTGTTACCGCCTAAACGCAAACCAACACACGTACCGTAAAACCAATATCGCAACCGTTAAGGCGGAAAGCACTTTGCGCCAAAGGCACAAAAATATGCACTGCAATCGGGCGCGTTAACTAATAAAATGCTATATTTGTGATAAAAATCGTTAAGTATGGTTGAGAACGTGCATTTGTCGAAACTGATTGACATGCAAGCACGCAGATTAGGCAACCGCGTCGCAATCATGTACCGCGATTCGTGCGTGGAATTCTGGCACGAAGTAGCATGGAACATGCTCGCGCAAACAGTGAACCGCACTGCAAATGCACTCCTTACACTGGGAATACGGCCTCAACAGAAAATAATGATTTACGCTGAAAATATGCCCGAATGCCTGTATGCCAGCTTCGGCGCATATATGGTAAAGGCCGTGACAATCCCCGTGTTCGCCACTCTCAACGTTACACGCCTTAAATACATAATCGACGAGGCCGAAGTAAGCTACGTTTTCGTTGGCGAGCAAAAACAATACGACACGGCATTCGCCCTCTACGCGCTATGCCCGTCGCTCGTAAAGCTGATAATGTGCGACCGCAACATCATACGCAAGCCTATCGACAAGACGTCAGTATACTTTTCCGAATTCCTGGAACTGGGAGACGGGAAAAACAACAGCAAGGAAATAGAAACACGCCTGAAAAGCGCAAGCTACGACGATATAGCCGACATAATATACACCAGCGGAACAACCGGAGAAAGCAAGGGTGTGATAATAACCTACGACATGTACCGCGAAGCCCTTAGGGCGAACAGCCTGTTCATCCCTTTGGACGAAAACGACATAGTGCTGGATTTCCTACCTTTGAGCCACATATTCGAACGTGCATGGTCGTTCTTCTCATTGGCAAAAGGCGCTATAATGGCCTTGAACATCCATCCCCACAGCGTGGGACGCTCGATGTACAAGATAAGGCCTACGGCAATGTGCGTTGTGCCGCATTTTTGGGAAAAGATATACGAAAACGTGCGTGAGGAAATTGAAAACAGCCCGGAAGAACGCCGCAACATCTTGGAAGAAGCATTGCGCACAGGGCACGAACGTAACGTTGTATATGGCGGGGACAAGAATAAAATCCCCGAAAACATCGAAGAAAAGTACCAAAAATACGAGAAAAGCGTATTTGCGGCACTCAAAAGCCGCCTCGGTTTGGAAAGGGCACGCCTGTTTCCCACTGCAGGCGCTACTACACCGGTGGAACTGGAGGATTTCGTCCGTTCATGCGGCTTCGGCATAGTAATAGGCTACGGCCTGACGGAAACAACTGCCACAGTCTCATGCGACGACCCGGCAAAGACACGCACACTGGGCTCGGTGGGAAGAATAATCGACGGACTCGAAATTACATTCGATGAACACGGCGAAATACTGCTGCGAGGAAAAACCATAACGCCCGGATATTTCCACCGCACCGACTCAACACAAGACGCATTCAACGACGGATGGTTCCGCACAGGCGACGCCGGATATATGAAAGAAGGAGAACTTTTCCTTACAGGAAGGATTAAGGACCTTTACAAGACATCGAACGGGAAATACGTTGCCCCGCAAATGCTGGAAGCAAAACTCGGCATGGACCTTTACATAAACCAGGTTGTTATAGTTGCCGAGCAAAGGAAATTCGTGTCAGCGCTCATCGTGCCCGACTACATAAGGCTGGAAGACTATGCCTACAAGCACAAGATAAGGTTTGCTTCGCGAAATGAGCTATGCAGCAACATGCAAATACGCGAAATGATGGCCGAACGCATAGAAATGCTCCAACAAGAGCTTGCCGATTACGAAAAGGTCAAACAATTCGTACTGCTGAGCAGGCCTTTCGACGCGGCACGTGGAGAACTGACAGCCACACTCAAAGTATGCCGCAAAGTTGTTTGTGAACATTACGCCGATGAAATAGAAAAACTGTATAACACCGAGAACAATAACAAAAGATAAAGACAAAGAACACGAACATTACTACTGATGATAACAGCAGAACAACTCAAAGAATTGCAACAGCGTGCCGGCGACCTGGGCAAGTATCTTGAAATCGAAGCCAAAAGCGTGCAGCTCGAAGAGGAAAAACTCCGCACGCAGGCCCCCGACTTTTGGGACGACCCCAAAAAGGCCGAACAACAGATGAAAAAAGTAAAAGAACTGGAACGCTGGGTAGACGGCTACAAAGAAGTAAACACGCTGACCGAAGAACTGGCTCTTGCCTTCGACTTCCACAAAGACGGAATGATTACCGAGGAAGAAGTGGACGAGGCTTACGCAAAAGCCATAGACAGCGTCGAAGCGCTTGAACTGAAAAACATGCTGCGGCGCGAAGAAGACGAGATGTCGTGCGTGCTCAAAATAAATTCCGGCGCAGGCGGCACGGAAAGCCAGGACTGGGCCTCAATGCTAATGCGTATGTATATGCGATACGCCGAAGCACACGGATACAAAACGACCATAAGCAACCTGCAAAACGGCGATGAAGCCGGGATAAAAACGGTTACAATGCAAATTGAAGGAGACTACGCCTACGGGTATCTGAAAAGCGAAAACGGGGTGCACCGCCTGGTAAGAGTGTCGCCGTACAACGCGCAAGGCAAACGCATGACCTCATTTGCGAGCGTTTTCGTCACACCGCTCGTAGACGACACCATTGAAGTGTACGTCGACCCGTCGAAAATAAGCTGGGACCTCTTCCGCAGCGGCGGCGCAGGCGGACAGAACGTGAACAAAGTGGAAACCGGCGTGCGCTTGCGCTACCAATACAAAGACCCCGACACGGGCGAGGAAGAAGAGATACTTATCGAAAACACCGAGAGCCGCAAGCAGCTCGAGAATCGCGAAAACGCCATGCGCCTGTTGCGCTCGCAACTGTACGACCGCGCATTGCAGAAAAAGAAAGCAGAACAGGCAAAAATCGAAGCCGGCAAAAAGAAAATCGAATGGGGAAGCCAGATACGCTCCTACGTGTTCGACGACCGCAGGGTCAAAGACCACCGAACGGGATTCCAGACCAGCGACGTCACAGGCGTGATGGACGGCAAAATCGACGGCTTCATAAAAGCATACCTCATGGAATTTGCCGACACAAAAGACAATATCTGAACCAAAACATACTAACCGTAAAAAACCAACTACCATGAACCAGAAACGTAAAAATAAAATCTCCGCCCGCGAAAAGAAGCAGGCACGCCAGGCAAGGAAGATAGTAAATGCCATATTCATCGCACTTATCATATTTGTGGTGATAATAATCATCTTTGCAGCTCTGGCTTCAAACTGACACAAAGGATAACCATGCGCAAAGAAACGTGCGCTTTCACCGGACGGCAGAAAACCGCAAACGAGGAATCCACCCGAAGTTCCTTAGGAATTTCGGGTGACTCCTTATAATATATATACCACACCGGAACAACCAATACATACACACTATGGCATTCGAGATAGAGCGCAAGTTTCTTGTCGGCGCAGAGTTCAAAAACATGGCAACCGCGGTGGAACACATACGCCAGGGCTACATTTGCAGCAAACACGGCGTAACCGTGCGGGTGCGTACATGCAACGAAAAAGGATACCTTACAATAAAAGGTCCATCGCCCGACGGCGGGCTATCGCGTTATGAGTTTGAAAAGGAAATAACGCCGGCAGAGGCCGAAGAACTGATGAAACTGTGCGAACCGGGGCTGATAGACAAGAACCGTTACCTTGTGCCGGCAGGAAAACACGTTTTCGAGGTAGACGAATTCTTCGGCGACAACTCCGGCCTGATAATGGCCGAAGTGGAACTGTCATCGCCCGACGAGCCTTTCGAACGCCCACCGTTCTTGGGCCGCGAAGTTACCGGAGACAAGCGGTTCTACAACGCACACATGCGCAAAATGCCGTTCAAACTGTGGAAACACACGCTGCCTGAATTCCGGGAGCAGAATTAAGGCATTTTAACACCACAGTATTTCAACGGCTAACTCCCCTTCCGCACCTTGCAAAAAATATCTCTGAGATATTTTGAAATATGTCAGACCTATTTTAAAATATGTCTGACATATTTTTTTCTTGCTCCCAAGAGGAAAAACAGGCTCGCCTTTCCGGATAAATATTTTTTAACATTCAATCATCCCCAAGCACCGCCCGAACACGCGCACGGCCTGTTTTTTCAAAGGATACGGGCGTTAAGAAAAGCGAACACTTTACGTTAAATCCGGCGTAATTATCCCTCGTTCAAGCCCTTGTAAACGCATGTTATTTTGTCGTTATAATAAAAACACCTACCTTTGCAGCCGAAAAACATAATCACACTATGCAAATAAGCAAAAAAGCAATGACTTTCGTGGTGGCGATTTTCGCTGTTTTAGCCACTGCCGCCGCGCAAGATACAGGCAACGCCACATACTACGCCGACTATTTTCACGGCAGGAAGGCAAGCGACGGTACGCTTTACCACCGCGACAGCATGACATGCGCCCACAAGACATACCCGTTCGGGACACTGCTGCGCGTCCGCAACAAGAAAAACGGCAACGAAGTGTATGTAACCGTAACCGACCGCGGGCCGTTCCGCCGCGGCTGCATAGTCGACCTCTCGCGCGCAGCGGCTGAACAGCTCGACATGATTGCGTCGGGCGTCGTGCCCGTAGAGGTGGAACTGGTAGAACCCGTAGTGCCGTTCCGCAACATCGAGAATACCATACTGCCGTCGCTCGATTTCGACAACGCGGCAGGCAAGGAATATTTCTCGCTCGCGCAGGACAACCCCAGGATGGAAAAGAGGCTCAAGGACAAGACGGCCAGCATAGGCGCCAACGGGATAAAGAGCAACGGAACCAAGACCAAAGCCGAAGAACCGCGCTACCGCATTCGCCGCGACATACTCTCGGCCCAAAGCAAATAAACAAGGCAATCCTGTAAACACGCCTGCAAAGGCAAAGACACATAAAACTGTGGCGGACACCGTATGATATGTCCGCCACAGTTTGTTTTATCTCACCCGTTCCCGGGCTGCCGCATGCCGCGCCGGCGGTGCAACGCGGCAGATTTCAGAAAACCACGCATACATTAACGCCCCATTCTCCCGAAGAATAATACGGAAGCCCCGTCACAGCGGCCGCCCGTCGGCAAGCTGACTTGGTAAAGATTTTGGGATACAGCCAGTATGCCAGTTTCGTACTAATAACGCCTATACATGCACCAGCCACGACATCGTTTATGTAATGGCGGTCGTTGTATATCCTGAGATACCCCGTGGCGGCAGCTACGGCATACCCCGCATAGCCTATCCATGGTGAGACGTCCTTGTACTCCTTGTAAAGGAATTCTGCTCCCATGAACGCCGTGGCCGTGTGGCCTGAGGGAAAAGAGTTCCGCGCACCGCTGTCGGGACGCTTTTCGCGGAAAGCGAATTTCATGCTGTTCACAAGTATTCCCATGGTGGCGTAAGACATCGCAAGGATTACGCTGCGGTCGACAATCCTGTGTTTTCCCTTCACCCCGCAAAGGTTAAGCCCGTAAACTGCCGCCATTGGCGCATACTGGCTGTAATCATCGGCCTTGAACTTGCGCCGGCCGCCGGCCGAAAGAGCGTCCTGAACGTTTTCCTTCCTACCTGCAAGCCACCCGTTGTGTACAAAAAGCGCCGAAACGCCGAACAAAGCCGCGGGAACGAGCACTTCACCGGTTATCCCGAATCGGACATATTATTAGCCGTAGTCATACAATCGCGTTCTAATGACTGATTCGGGATTATACGGGCGCACGAACAAACACCGCAGGGCAAGACAAAAAAAAGCGTGAGCTTCGCTTATCTTACTCTGAGGTATTTGGCGTAACCCGTATAGACGATAAGTTCCACCCACGCATAGCGCAGGCGTTCACCGAACCTATTCGTGCCTACACTTCATCTAATCGCCAAATTTTCAGAGTATACCGAATAATAGTAAACGCTAATTAATAATATGTTATATCGATGTTATTCCATTGGTTTCTGAATATTATGTTGTTCACGCCTTGCGGCAAAGTTAACCATACGAACCGGAAACGGCGGGGTTTGTCAAAACTTTATGTCTTTCAGTTTTTCCTTCAGGTCTTCCTCGTCCAATGCGGTGAATACCACCTTGCCCTTGGGGTCGATAAGATAGAATGTAGGAATCCACTTTATGCCGTAGCTTTTCGACACGGCTGTTTCCTTCCACTTCTTCAGTTCGCTTGCGTGCGTCCAGGCAAGCCCGTCCTTTTCAATGCACTTTTTCCATGCCTCCGCGTCGGTGTCGAACGAAATGCCGAGGAACCGTATGTTTTTCCCCTTCAGAGAGTCGTGCAGTTGCACCATGTAGGGATTGGACTTGCGGCAGTCGGGGCACCAGCTGGCCCAGAAATCGATGAGCAGGTATTTGCCGCGAAAATCCGAGAGCGAAACATTCTTCCCTTCCGGACTTTTAAGTGTGAACGCCGGTGCGGCCTTGCCTTCGGCAATCAGGGCCGACGCGCTTTCGGCATTCTGCGCCGCGCATAAAAGCGGGAAAGCGAGCAATGCCGCGAGAACGATTCTTTTCATTTTTGTCTGTATTTTTTGTTCCATTTTTTACACCTCTGTTTTTCTCTTGTTTTTCAGTAATTTCACGCCGGCAAAAATTAGTGCCTTGAATTTTGAAATATGTGCCTTGTATTTTAAAATATGTCCGACCTATTTTTTCTTTTCTCAGAGAGGGGTATTCGGACGCCGTTTTATTTGTCTGCAAAAACGGGATTTTAAATTACACTTTTCCGAACGCCTCACGCACAGTACCCGCTCCGGCCTCCGCCGGCCGCAAACCGGCCGCCATTGCGGGCTACACGCCCAGTACAATGCTTGCGTCGATATTAAGTTTCCTGCTGATGTCGCGCGCAACTTTGAGCGTGGGCTCGCTACGGCCGGTGAGGTAATCGCTCACGCGCGAAGGGCTTACTCCAAGAAGCTCCGACAGTTTTGCCTGATTCAGCCCCATTTCATACATTCGAAGCCTTATTGCCTCGACGAGCGAAGGGGACTTTATTGGATAATGCTCTTCCTCGTAATCTTCAACAAGCGCCGACAGCAAGTCCAACTCCACCAGGTTCTTGTCGTCACGGGGAGTGTTTTCATCCACCAGCGGCATAAGTTCTTCTATACGTTCCATTGCCGCCTTGTAAGCCGTTTCGTTTTGAATCTTTGCCATACGTCTATATATTTTGTGCGTCTGTAGAATCATATTCACCGTGAGTACCTATAAAACGGATAAACACCAGTTTTATGGTAAACTTTACAACCGCTATCAGCCGGTGGTTGTTTCCCTTGATGTTGAACACATAGTGTTGGTTTCCCACGCTGTCCACGCTGCCGAAAGTCTGTTTCATATCGGCAAAGCATGTCCATTCTGCCTTTCGCACCTTCTGGAACCAGTCTTCAAGGGCTGTTTGGGCGTCAGGATGTATTCTGTAATATTCTATGATTCTGGTTCTTGCTATTATTCTCATACTTGTTTGTATGTCAGTGCAAATATAACCTTTTGTTTTGGAATATAAAAGATTCTACCATAATTCAAATCCAAACTGAAATACGAAAACATTAACACGGCACAGGCAACGCCGGCACTCGCCCGCAAAAGCCGCGTTATTTGGGTAAAACTTTTAAAGTATGGAGTAAACAAAAAAGGCATTCGCTGAAACTTATCCTCGAATGCCTTTGCGTAGCGGGACCCGGGATTGAACCGGGGACCTCATGATTATGAATCATGCGCTCTAACCAGCTGAGCTATCCCGCCATTTGCGTAAATGCGGTTGCAAAAATACGTATTTCTTCATAACCGGCAAACTTTTTACGGTATTTTTTAGCAGAAACGCTAACACACATTGCCGGCAGCCACTTAAAAAATGTGAAGCAGCCGCCACATCTTTGCTAAAGAAACGTAAAGGCCGGCGACAAGTTCAATTATACGCGCAAAAAGCACACAAAAGTGCATAAATTGTAGTAATTTTGCCGATTAATGGAAAGTGTACCTTCACTGAAAGGATGAAATACATAAAAAAACTCGACCTATTCGTAACACGAAGCTTCCTGATGATGCTTGCCGGAGCATTCTTCGTCAGCCTGTTCGTGCTAATGATGCAGTTTACGTGGAGGTACATCGACGAACTCATCGGCAAGGGGCTTACCATGGACATCTTTGCCCAGTTCTTCTGGTACATGGCTCTTACCGTAGTTCCGCAAGCCATTCCGCTGGCCATATTGCTTTCGTCGCTTATATCGTTCGGCAACATGGGCGAACGCCTCGAGCTGCTGGCCATGAAAAGCGCCGGCATTCCGCTCATACGCATTATGAGGCCGCTGATTGTGATTGTAACGGCCATAGGAGGCATGTCGTTCTACTTCCAGAACGTAACGAGCCCAAATGCCGAATACCAGCTGCGGGCGCTGCTCCTCAGCATGCACGAGAGCGCACCGGCCCTCGACATCCCCGAAGGAGCATTCTACAACGGCATTCCCAACGTAAACCTGTACGTACAGAAAAAAGAGAACGAAACGGGAATGCTCTACAACGTGATAATATACAAAACCGACCGAGGATTCAACAAGGCGCAGATAGTACTTGCCGACTCGGCCAAACTCGAAATAACAGGCGACAAACATTACCTGAAGCTGCAACTGTACAGCGGCGAACAGTTTGAGAACCTCGACGCTTCCTCTACCGGCCGCCTGAACGCATATATCCCTTACGACAGGGAGACATTCGCCTACAAGCAACTCTATATAGAATTCGACAGCAACTTCAACGTGCTCGACGCCGACGCAATTGGCAACCGCCCGGAATCGAGAAACATGGCAGAACTCGTAGTTGGCGTCGATTCAATGGAAACATACGCCGACAGCCTCGGGAAAGCGAACTACGCCATAGTGGCCAAGGAAGGCGGACTGGGAACAATACCTGCTCTGAACAGGTATCACAACGACGCGCCGAAACAAACGCCTGCCAAGACGGCGGCAAAAACCCCTGCTGCCGCAACGCAAGCCCCGGCCGCGAAAGCCGAAAAAAAGACTGCCGCACCAGCTCAGGCTGCCAAGCCAGATAAATCATCGGCCGAAGTACCTGTAACAAAAATAGACATAGACAGCCTTTTCTCATCTCTCTCGGCCGAACAGAAAACATCGGTAATCAACAAGACACGCGAAAAAGCCGGACGCGTAGAAACAGAGCTCGAATGGCAAAGGTACGAGGTGCTCGACATAGACCTCAACATGAGGAAATACATGATAGCCTGGCACAACAAGATACTCCTATCGCTAACGTGCATAATATTCTTCTTCGTGGGCGCGCCGCTCGGCTCGATAATACAAAAAGGAGGACTCGGACTGCCGACCGTGGTATCGGTCATAATCTTCATATTATACTACATAATAAGCACGTCCGGCATGAAACTTGCAAAGGAAGGTACGTGGGAGATATGGTTCGGCATGTGGATAAGCGCCATGGTGCTCGTGCCGCTCGGAGCGTTCCTTACCTACAAGGCAAACAAGGATTCGGTTGTCTTTAACGCCGAAGCCTACAGGCGGTTCTTCATCACCGTGCTCGGACTGCGCACACGCCGCCACATTACACTGAAAGAAGTAATCGTAGAAGACCCGAACTATGCCGACGTTTACGAACGCCTCGGCAAGCTTGCCGAAGACTGTCGCGAATACAACAGGCGCAAACGACTGTGGAGAGCTCCGAACTACCTGACAAACTTCTTCCGCCCCAAAGAGGACCACCAGGCAACCCGAATAAACGACGAAATGGAAAGCATTGTGGAAGAATTGTCGAACTCGCGCGACCCGAGAATCCTTTACGAGCTGAACCGTTTCCCCATAATATTTGTCACGGCGCATGTGCTGCCATTCAATAAGCCATGGATTAACCGCACCGTAGGCGCAATACTGCCAATAGGGCTTATCTTTTGGCTAAGAATGTGGAAATACCGTCTGCGCCTGCTCAGAGATATGAAACAAATCGTATCTTCGTGCGACAAAGAACGCGAATACATCGAAACATTAAATAAAACAGAAAAACAAAATCAAACAACAGCATAATGGCAACAACCGAGAATTTCAAACCGGCAACCGTCGAAGAAGCCATAGAAGACTTCCGCGAAGGAAAGTTCGTAATCGTAGTCGACGACCCAGACCGGGAAAACGAAGGAGACCTCATAACGGCGGCAGAACTCATTACCGAAGAAAAAGTAAACTTCATGCTCAGCAACGGAAGGGGAGTTCTGTGCGCACCGATAACAATAAGCCGCTGCAACGAGCTTAAACTGCCCCACCAGGTGGACGACAACACCAGCCTTCTCGGAACGCCGTTCACAGTAACGGTCGACAAACTCGAAGGCTGCACCACCGGAGTAAGCGCACACGACCGCGCCGAAACGATAAAGGCACTTGCCGACCCGGAGTCCACACCACAGACGTTCGGCAAGCCGGGACACATCTGCCCCCTCTATGCTCAGGACAACGGAGTGCTACGCCGCGCCGGGCACACCGAAGCTGCCATCGACCTTACCCGCCTTGCCGGGTTGCGTCCTGCCGCTGCCTTGATAGAAATACTGAACGAGGACGGCACAATGGCACGTATGCCCCAACTTATCGAAAAAGCAAAGGAATGGGGACTGAAAATACTAACCATAAGCGACCTTATAGCTTACCGTCTGAAAGCCGACCTGCTGGTTGAAAAAGGAGACGAGGTCGACATGCCTACAAATTACGGGCACTTCCGCCTTATTCCTTTCAAGCAAAAAAATACGGGGAAAGAACACATAGCCCTGATAAAAGGTACATGGAAAGAAGACGAGCCGGTGCTTGTGCGCGTTCACTCATCCTGCGCCACAGGCGACATTTTCGGCAGCCTTCGCTGCGACTGCGGCGAACAGTTGCACCGTTCAATGCAGCAAATCGAGAAAGCAGGCAAGGGCGTAGTGCTGTACCTCAACCAGGAAGGCCGAGGAATAGGACTAATGGCCAAGATAGCTGCCTACAAACTGCAAGAAGAAGGATACGACACCGTAGACGCCAACATACACCTCGGCTACGACCCCGACGAGCGCGACTACGGCGTTGGTGCACAAATTCTGCGCGAGATAGGCGTGCGCAAAATGCGCCTTCTTACCAACAACCCTGTGAAAAGGGTCGGGCTCGAGGCATACGGGCTCGAAATAACCGAAAACGTGCCCATCGAGGTAACTCCAAACAAATACAACGAGCGTTACCTGCACACCAAAAAGGAAAGAATGGGGCACACCCTGCATTTCGACAATAACAAACAAAAATAAACATCATCATGAGAAACGAAATCGAATTTCAAAACCAAGTAATTCAAAGTGTAAATACCGCTTACCGCACCCTTATGGGCAAGGTTTACCTTTGGATGACCCTTGCACTTGCCGTTACCGGCCTCACATCGCTTTACGTAGCTTCAAGCCCGGGCCTGGTACAGTCTATCTTCGCTTCGCGCGGCACATTCTGGCTCCTTGTAATAGCCGAGCTCGCACTCGTGTTCATACTCTCTGCACGAATAATGAAGATGTCGTTCTCGACTGCCGGAATTATGTTTGCGCTATATTCCGTGCTCAACGGCGTTACGATGTCGTTCATATTCATTGCCTATACGTCAACATCCATCGCAACGGCGTTTTTCGTAACAGCCGGAATGTTCGCAGCCATGTCGTTCATAGGTTTCGTAACCAAGAAAGACCTCAGTTCTTTCGGCTCATTCTTCACCATGGCGCTCATCGGGCTCATCATAGCTTCGGTTGTGAACATTTTCCTCAACAGCAGCGTGATGTATTGGATTATCACCTACGTGGGCGTACTGCTGTTCGTTGGGCTTACGGCTTACGACACGCAGAAAATCAAACAAATGCTCATCGAATACGGTGACGAAGTAAACGACAGCACGCAAAAGCTGGCGCTCATCGGCAGCCTTTCGCTGTATCTCGACTTCATAAACCTGTTCCTCTACATTCTGCGTCTGTTCGGCAACAACAAAGAATAAAAAACAAACAAGATAAAAAACTACAATCATGAATGAACTGTCTGCACGTCTGAACCGCCTTGCCCCATCGGCCACACTGGCCATGTCGCAAAAGAGCAGTGAACTTAAGGCACAAGGTGTCGACGTAATAAACCTAAGTGTAGGAGAGCCTGACTTCAATACTCCCGAAAACATAAAGAAAGCAGCCATAAAGGCAGTCAACGACAATTTCTCCCACTATTCCCCCGTGCCGGGCTACCCCGTGCTGCGCGAAGCCATAGCCGGAAAACTCAAGCGCGAGAACGGCCTTGAATACGCCACATCGCAAATATTATGCTCCAACGGTGCAAAACAAAGTGTCTGCAACGTCATAATGTCTATCATTCAGGCAGGCGACGAAGTCATAATCCCCGCACCATATTGGGTTAGCTATCCTCAGATGGTAAAACTTGCCGAAGGCGAACCCGTATGCGTAAGCGCCGGCATAGAGCAGGACTTCAAAATCACCCCGGCCCAGCTCGAAGCTGCCATAACGCCGCATACGCGCGCCCTGATAATCTGCTCGCCGTCCAACCCCACCGGTTCGATATATTCGCGCGCCGAGCTTGAAGCCCTGGCCGAAGTGCTGAAGAAGCACGAGCGCATAATCGTACTGTCCGACGAGATTTACGAACACATCAACTACGTGGGCGAACACGCAAGCATGGCACAGGTAGATGGAATGAAAGAGCGCACCGTAATAATCAACGGCGTGTCGAAAGCCTACGCCATGACCGGCTGGAGAATTGGTTTCATAGCCGGGCCGGAGTGGATAGTAAAGGCATGCAACAAGCTGCAGGGACAATACACAAGCGGCCCGTGCTCGGTAAGCCAGATTGCGGCAGCCGAAGCCTTTGCCGGCGACCAGACATGCGTCGAGCAAATGCGCCAGGCATTCGAAAAGCGCAAGGACCTTATTGTAGGACTT
The DNA here is from genome assembly GCA_900550635.1 of uncultured Prevotella sp. Classification (GTDB taxonomy): domain Bacteria; phylum Bacteroidota; class Bacteroidia; order Bacteroidales; family Bacteroidaceae; genus UBA6398. Next base: position 18,139 of record URSZ01000025.1, read on the forward strand.
ATGAAAGACATTCCGGGAATCGAAGTAAACGACCCGCACGGAGCATTCTACGTATTCCCCAAATGTGATTCCTATTTCGGCAAACGCGACGGCGACAAGGTTATCAACAACGACAACGACCTGGCGCTCTACCTGCTCGAAACGGGACACGTGGCCACGGTATGCGGCACGGCGTTCGGCGCTCCCGGATACCTGCGCATGAGCTATGCAACAAGCGACGACAACATACGCGAGGCAATGAAGCGCATAAAGGAAACGCTTGCACGCCTTAAATAATACAGCCCGACAACCGAAGGGCAAACCTTGAAATCCCCGGCTCAATTCAAGTGCCGGGGATTTTTTCGTTCCCTATCTTCAACCCAAATCGGTCGTCAGGCTTCGTCAAATTGCGTGCTTATGCCCGGCAGATAGCTTTACGCCCGGCTTCGCCGTAGCCCGCTACGCCTAAGCCGGACGGGAATACAGAAGACGGCAGAAGTGCGTAAGTTGGCGAAGGAATCGCACTCGACATTACTGCTTAATTACCTAATGACCGTTTTGGGTTAAACCGTCCAAGGAAAGGCTGCGGAACGAGTCTGAAAATGTCTGTTTTCTCAGCCTGGAAATCATCGCTCATTTTCAGCAAGTTACAAACAGGTCGGAGAAAATAAAAAATACAAGGCACATATTTTAAAATATGTGCCTTGTATTTTGAAATAGGTCGGACCTATTTTTGCGGGGGTCTCAAAATTTTACACAAAAAAGCCGCACTTTCGGCTTTCTTGCCCGTGCGGCTTTGCGAGAATACCGTCCGGCCGGGAAAAGGTTATTTATATGCGTCCTCATGCACGTCCTTCACGGCACGGCCGCTCGGCTCGTTCATGTTTTTGAAGGAATCGTCCCACGCAAGGGCCTCTGCCGTGGAGCAAGCCACGCTCGGAACGCTCGGCACGGTGCGGGCAGCGCTCTCGCTCGGGAAATACGACTCGAAGATAGAGCGGTAATAATACTCTTCCTTGTTGCGCGGCGGGTTTACGGGGAAACGTTCGGCGGCTGCGGCCATTTGTTCGTCGCTCACGGCTTGTGCCGTTATTTCTTTCAGCGTATCTATCCAGCTGTACCCCACCCCGTCGCTGAACTTTTCCTTTTGCCTCCATGCCACGCTTTCGGGCAGCATGTCGGCAAAGGCCTCGCGCAGCACTTTTTTCTCAATCGTCGTTCCGGGGCACATTTTCAGCGCAGGGTCTATGGTCATGGCCACGTCGAGGAACTCCTTGTCGAGGAAAGGCACGCGCCCCTCCACTCCCCAGGCGGCGAGCGACTTGTTTGCCCGCAGGCAGTCGTAAAGGTTCAGCTTCGAGAGTTTGCGCACGGTTTCCTTGTGGAATTCCTCGGGCGACGGGGCTTTGTGGAAGTACAGGTAGCCGCCGAACACCTCGTCGGCCCCTTCGCCGCTGAGCACCATTTTTATCCCCATGCTCTTTATAACACGCGCCAACATGTACATCGGCGTCGAAGCCCGCACGGTCGTCACGTCGTAAGTCTCGATGTAATATATCACGTCCCTTATTGCGTCGAGCCCTTCCTGTATGGTGTAGTTTATTTCGTGGTGCACAGTGCCTATGTAATCGGCCACTTCGCGGGCTTTCTTCAAATCGGGCGCACCTTTCAGACCTATGGCAAACGAATGCAGCTGCGGATACCAGGCTTCGGTCTTGCCCTCGTTCTCAATACGGCGCGGGGCGTATTTCTTTGCCACGGCCGATATAATCGAACTGTCCAACCCGCCCGAGAGCAGCACACCGTATGGAACATCGCTCATAAGCTGCCGCCTCACCGCCTGCTCAAGGCTGTAGCGGAGCAACTGCGCAGGAGAATCGCCGAGCCGCGCACTGCTTTTGCCCGAACGGCTTGCGTCAGCTTCCTGCCAGTCGCGCCTGTACCACTTCGTTATTTTCCCCTCGCGGCTGTGGTAATAATGTCCCGGCGGAAAAACCTCGTAATATTCGCAAAAACCTTCGAGCGCCTTCAGTTCGCTGGCACAATAAACCACTCCGTCGCTGTCGTAACCGATATACAGGGGGATTACGCCTATCGGGTCGCGCGCAATGAAGAATTCGTCGCGCTCCTCGTCGTAAATGGCAAAAGCGAAAATGCCGCTTAAATCCTCGAGAAACCCTATACCTTTGTCGCGGTAAAGGGCAAGGATAACCTCGCAGTCGCTACCGGTTTGAAAGCGGTAGGAATCCTTGTAACGGGCGCGGATGTCGCGGTGGTTGTAAATCTCGCCGTTCACGGCAAGCACAATCCTGCGGTCGGGCGAGTAGAGCGGCTGTTTTCCGCTCAATGGGTCGACTATCGAAAGGCGTTCGTGGGCAAGTATTGCCGAGCCGCCGCAATACACCCCGCTCCAGTCTGGCCCGCGGTGGCGTATGCGTTTTGCCATGGCAAGAGCTTTGTCGCGCCAGGCAGGCGTTTGTTTCTTTATGTTGAAGATACAGGCTATTCCACACATGGTTGAATATTTTTTTACTGTTAATGATATATGCTGTTGCCCTAAGATTTGCGGGCTGTGCCGCGTCAGTGCTGTTTTTTCAGGAAACCGTCGATTTGCATTGCGGCTTTGCGCCCGCTGTCGATACAACGCACCACGAGGCTCGGACCTGTGGCCGCGTCGCCCGCGATGAATGCGTTTTCGGGCAGTTGCGGGAGTTCGGGTTTCAGGAATCCCATGGCCAGCAGCACGAGTTCGGCCTTTATTACCTCTTTTTTCCCGGTGGGGCACATTTGCGGACGGCCGCCGGAGGGATTGGGTTTCCATTCCACTTCTTCTACTTCCACTCCGCACACGCGGCCGTCATTGCCGATAAAGCGCGTGGACGACAGGCTCCAGCGGCGCACGCACCCTTCCTCGTGGCTGCTGCTTGTCTTTAGCACAACGGGCCACTGCGGCCACGGGGTGGCGGGGTTATGTCCCACGGGCGGCTTGGGCATAATCTCTATCTGCGTCACGCTTGCCGCCCCCTGGCGGTGACTTGTGCCGATGCAGTCGCTGCCTGTGTCGCCGCCGCCTATTACAAGCACGTTCTTGCCACGTGCCGAAATACGTTCGTCTTCGCCAAAGGCTTGTCCGGCCAAAATGCGGTTTTGCTGCGCGAGCATTTCCATTGCGAAGTGTATGCCTTTCAACCCGCGTCCTTCGATTTTCAGGTCGCGCGCCTGCGGTGTGCCTATGCACACGCAGTATGCGTCGAATCCCTGCGGCAGGTTGGTGAGGTCGACTTCGGACGAGGTTTTGAAACTTATGCCTTCGGCACGCATTACGTCAAGACGGCGGTCTATGATTGGCTTATGCAGTTTGAAATTCGGTATTCCGAACCTCAGCAACCCTCCTATGTATTCCTGCTTTTCGAATACGGTAACGTCGTATCCCATGCTGTTCAACCGGTTTGCGGCGGCCAGCCCGGCGGGGCCCGACCCTATTACGGCCACCTTCATTCCGTTGCGCGCATAATTGTGCGGCTGCACGTATCCCTCGCGAAAGGCTGCCTCGGCTATGGCGGCTTCGTTTTCGCGTATCGTTACGGGAGCGTCCATGCTCAGTTTGAGCACGCAACTCTTCTCGCACAGTGCGGGACACACGCGCCCCGTGAACTCGGGAAAGTCGTTTGTTTCGGTGAGTATCTCGTAGGCCTCGCGCCACTTGCCGCGGAAGAGCGCGTCCTGGAATTCGGGCGGGCGGTTGCCCAGAGGGCACGCCCAGTGGCAGAAAGGCACGCCGCAGTCCATGCAGCGCGAAGCCTGGAGCTTGCGCTCGCCCGTGTTGAGGGTCTGTTCCACTTCGCCAAAGTCGGCAATGCGGTCGTGAACAGGCCTGTATCCCGCCTCCTGGCGGGGTATGGTCAAAAATGCTTTAGGATTTCCCATATACTTGTTTTTGTATGCCCGGGCCTCATGGGACCCGTATGTTTTTATGTTCGTTTTTATATATGTGTGCAGGCGTTGCCGCCGCGCATTTTCCGTGTACCGTTTTTTGTCTGTTTTTCAGGCGCAGTTTTCTGCCGATTTTCAAGGGGCGGAAAATATGTCTGAGATATTTTAAAATATGTCTGACATATTTCGAAATATGTGCCTTGTATTTTTCATTTGCTCCGAGAGGGGTTTAACCGCCTGAAAATTAGTTTTCAACTTTCGCAGACAAAAATGTCGTTTTTCACTGCCCGTTTTTGCGCTCCGGGATGTGGGGCGAAACGTATGTCAATAGTCGCGCTGCACCTCGGCAATTTTTTCCTGCAACTTGCGCATTTGTTCCTCGGCCAGCACTTTCTTGTACTCGATGGGCGTTACCATGATGAATTCGCCGGCATATCGGTTCCAGTCGTCAAGCATGGTGCGCGCCAGTTCGGAGCCTGTGTATAGGTAGTGCAGCCTTATGAGTTCGTGCAGCTCCTTGCGCGAAGCAGAGTCCTCGAGCAGCGAGA
>URSZ01000026.1 GCA_900550635.1 uncultured Prevotella sp.
AGCAAAGAAAAAATACAAGGCACATATTTCAAAATATGTCTGACCTATTTTAAAATATCTCAGACATATTTTCCGCCAACTGAAAACCCGTTTGAAAACAGCCTGAAAAATGCGGACGTTTTCAGACTCACGTATTCTGCGCCCGGCGGGCATGGCGTTTTTCATTTCCGTGCAGCCGGTGTCTGTAGGTATTCTTTCCGTATTTGTGGCAGGCGGGTAAAAAGCAATGCCCGACATATCGTTCCATGTCGGGCATTGTTTGTAATATTTTCCGGGCGTTTCCCGCCTAAGCCATGCCAAGCCGTTACGGGAAGCCGGAGTGTTTTATTTGCGGGCCTGCAACGGTGCAGGCGGCGTGCTTCTTACTTCTTGTCGAGCAGCTTGTTGAACTCGTCGAGCGTTACGCTCTTGTGTTCGAGCGTCATTATGCCTTTGTAAGAGTCAATCAGCTTGTTGTCGATAACGTCGTCGATAAGGCGTTCTATCTGGTCGCCTTTCTTCAGCGTTTCCTCGGCATATTTCTCAACAACGTCCTCGGGCAGATTCATGCCGTATTGTGCGAACTGTTCGCGCGTTGTGCGGCGTGCGGCCTCTTTTATGTCATTGTTCTCCACTTTTATGCCGGCCTTTACTGCAAGCTGGTTCTTTATTTCCTGCCATTTGAGCTGGCGTATTGCGGCGGGATAGTTCTCGTCGATGAACTTGTCGTCCCTGTCGGGATTGTTCTCTTTCATGAGGCGTTTGAGCAAAGGTTCCGAAAACTCTATCTCGCCTGCCTTCTCCATTGCGTAGTCCTGGAGGTCCATCAGGAACTTGTAGTTGCTGTTCGTTACGTTCGACGCCTCGAAGTTCTTGCGTATTCCCTCGCGGAACTCTTTCTCGTCCTTAGCCTGGTCTTTGCCCAGTACGCTGTCGAACAGTTCCTGGTTCAGCTCGGCCGGTACGCGGTGGTTTATCTCGTTTATTGTGTAGGTAAACTCGCCTGCGTGCTTGGCAACTTCTTCGGTCTTTATCTTCAGCATGGCAGCCACTTGTGCGTCGCCGTCATACATTTTCGAGGGCGTAACGGTTATCACGTCGCCTTTCTTTGCGTTGTCGAACAGTGCTTTCTGGGCATCGTCCTTGAGGTATTCGGGCGAGATGAGCACTTCTTCCACCTTCAGCGCTTCTTCGCCTTCGGCGGGATTGAGTTCCACGAGATCGCCTTTCATATAGTCGCCTTTTTCGTAGCTGTCGGCCTGTTCGAATTTCCCGCGTGAGAGGGCGTATTCCTTTACACGCTCGTCGACAAACTCGTCGGTTATCTGTATGTCATAGTAAGGCAGCTTGTCGTCGGCCGTGAGCGCTATCTCGAATTTAGGTGCGAGCGCGATGTCGAAAAGGAACTCGAACTCGTCGCCCTTCTCGTAATCCTGCGGTTTCTGGTCTTTGTTCTCGAGGATATGGCCGAGAATGCCTATCTTGTTTTCTTTCAGGTAATCTTCAATACCTTTGCTTACGGTTTTTGATATTTCCTCTGCTTTTGCTGCCGGGCCATAGAGTTTCTTTACTATGTTCATTGGCACGCAACCCGGGCGGAAGCCTTTCATCTGGGCTTTGCGGCGATAGTCTTTGAGCGATTTTTCCAGGCTCTCATTATAGTCGTCGGCCTTAACGTTTACGGTAAGCAGCGCGCTTACCTTGTCGACGTTTTCTAATTTGATGTCCATCTGTTAGTTTTATGTTTGTTTTTATTATGTATTCGTGATACCGTACCGTCGGGCGGCACTGTTTCATAAACGGTGTGCAAAATTAGCTTTTTCATTTCATTTAAGCACAATTATATGGCTTATTTTTATTTAACGCCCGCCCGGCGGCGGCCATAAGGCAGTGCACTGCCCGCGTTGTGTCATACTACATGGCAGGCACGACGCCCTACCGCCGAAGCGGGTAAAACAACGCGCTGCAAGTGTTAAAAAGCGGAACGTCGTTTTTGCACGTTGCGGCACAGGGTTTGGAGCAAATAAAAAATATGTGCCTTGTATTTTAAAATATGTCTGACCTATTTCAAAATATGTCAGACATATTTTCGCCCCCTCTCAAACCCGCATGAACAAAGGCCGAGGCGACGTCTGTTAAACGCAGACAAAAAGCGCACACTCCTGCACCGTGGCCGCGCGGTAGCTATACATGCTTTCACTTCGCCCGAAGTTACAACAGCAAATCACCCTCAAACGACAGACAATGAAAAACGTATTGAAAAGTTTGCTTAAATGGAAACCTTGCCGTAACTTTGCAACATCACACATATATATGGGCAAGATAAAACTAAGAATAGAATTCTTGGATATGGCAAGGGAATTTTTCTCTTCCCTACCCGAAAAAGTCCAGCAGAAAATAACCTACAATTTCCTTAAAATTGAAGGAGGAGAAATAAACAAGGATATATTCAAAAAACTGGAAGACACTGAAATCTGGGAATTCCGTACATTGTTCAACGGTACATGTTACCGCTTTTTCGCCTTTTGGGACACGGAACTGGAAGCGCTTGTCGTTGCCACACACGGAATAGTGAAAAAGACACAGAAAACGCCGAAAAAAGAAATAAAAAGGCAGAAGCCATAAGAAAGGAATATTTTGACGATAAAAACAAACAATAATGAAAAAAAAGATGACATTGACTCCGCTTAGCGTACTCGTTGACGAAGCATGGGGAGCAATAGGTACTCCAAAGCGTGACGCCATGGAAGCCCAACTCAAGGAAGAGCTCCAGGCATACCATATAGGCGAGACCATAAAGGCCGAAAGGCTCAGACAGAACCTCACGCAAGAGGAATTAGGCGAGAAAATAGGCGTAAAGAAGTCGCAAATCTCCAAGCTCGAGAGCGGCAAATGCGTCATCACCCTCCCAACGATGAGCCGCGTGTTCAAGGCATTAGGGTTCGGCTCCGCCACGCTCGACCTCGGCCCCGGCGGCAAACTCGCCCTGTGGTGATACGCGAATGCAGACCATTAAGTAACGGGAAACATTATCCCCATTACAAACTTTTACTGCCACAAAGAAAACAACGTTCCGCAAGTGTTAAAAAACGGAACGTTGTTTTTGCACGTTGCGGGGAGGGGTTTGGAGCAAATAAAAAATTAGTGGCTTGCTTTTTAAAATTAGTGGCTCGGATTTCAAAATCCGAGCCACTAATTTTCGCTCCCTCGCAAACCCGCATGAACAAAAGCCGCGACGCAATATGTTAAACGCAGACAAAAAAACGCACGTTGCGATACGTTAAAAAGAATCGGGGTGCACGCGAATGTCGCTTTTTTTGAGTATTTTTGCGCGCAATAAAAAGAAAAACATTATGGCTTCATTTATTGCAGATAAAATCGTTATGGACGGTCTTACCTTCGACGACGTCCTCCTCATTCCGGCTTATTCAGAAGTTCTGCCGCGCGACGTGCAGCTTTCAACACGCTTTTCACGCAATATTGAACTTAAAATACCTTTCGTTACCGCTGCCATGGACACGGTGACGGAATCGAAAATGGCTATCGCCATAGCCCGCGAAGGCGGTATAGGCGTAATACACAAGAACATGTCGATTGAGGAGCAGGCGCGCGAGGTTGCAATAGTGAAGCGCGCCGAAAACGGCATGATTTACGACCCCGTAACGATAGCTCGGGGCTCGTCGGTGCGCGCCGCGCTGAACCTCATGCACGAGTTCCACATTGGCGGCATTCCAGTTGTTGACGAGGAGAACCACCTTGTGGGTATCGTTACGAACCGCGACCTGCGTTTCGAGCGCGACATGAGCAAGAAAATCGACGACGTGATGACAAGCGAAAACCTCGTTACCACCACGCAGAAGACGAACCTCGACGACGCGGCGCAGATACTGCAGGAAAACAAAATTGAAAAACTTCCCGTAATAGACCATAACAACCACCTTATAGGACTTATAACCTACAAGGACATAACCAAAGCCAAGGACAAACCCATGGCCTGCAAGGACGCCAAAGGCCGCCTGCGCGTTGCAGCGGGTGTGGGCGTTACAGTCGACACGCTCGACCGCATGGAAGCGTTAATCAACGCCGGCGTCGACGCAATAGTAATAGACACCGCGCACGGGCACTCAAAGGGCGTTATCGACAAGTTGCGCCAGGCAAAGGCCGCATTCCCCGACACGGACATCGTGGTGGGCAACGTGGCAACGGGCGAAGCTGCAAAAATGCTCGCCGAAGCCGGAGCCGATGCCATAAAGGTAGGTATAGGCCCGGGCTCGATATGCACCACGCGCGTTGTGGCCGGAGTGGGCGTACCGCAGCTTACGGCCGTTTACGATGTGGCCTGCGCACTCAAGGGAACCGGCATACCAATGATAGCCGACGGCGGACTGCGCTACTCGGGCGACGTGGTTAAAGCCCTTGCGGCCGGAGGCGACTGCGTGATGGTAGGCTCGCTCGTGGCCGGGACAGAAGAATCGCCGGGCGACACAATACTGCTCAACGGACGTAAGTTCAAGGCATACCGCGGAATGGGTTCGCTCGAAGCCATGGAGAACGGTTCGAAAGACCGTTACTTCCAGTCGAACGTAACCGACACGCGCAAACTCGTGCCCGAAGGCATATCGGGCCGCCTGCCCTACAAAGGCACAGTGCAGGAAGTTATCTACCAGCTGGTGGGCGGACTGCGCGCAGGCATGGGCTACTGCGGAGCTCCTACTATCCAGGCGCTGCATAACGCCAAATTCACCCGCATTACAAACGCCGGCGTGCTCGAAAGCCACCCGCACGACATCACGATAACCAGCGAAGCCCCGAACTACAGTTCCTCTATAAAGTAAGGCGGCACCAGAGTCCCGCAACAAAACAAACAAAAGCACAATGAAACGACTGCTCCTAACCCTAAGCCTTTTCATAGCACCGGCCGCGCTGCCGGCACAAACAACCGACGACCCCGTAATAATGAAAATAAACGGGACTGACGTGCACCGCTCGGAATTCGAATACTCTTACAACAAAAACAAGGCAGCGGGAACAAGCGTGGCCGACTACGTGGACCTGTACATCAACTACCGCCTAAAAATACAAGAGGCACGCAAGCAGAAGCTCGACACGGCCGAAGCCTTCAAAAAGGAATACGACAGCTACCGCGACGGGCTGCTGAGAAAATACCTCACCGACGAGGCATTCGAGGATTCCGTGGCCCGCAGCATTTACAACAAGATAAAGGCACAGGTGGGCGACTCGGACATACTCCGGGTGGCACACATATATATAATGGTGCAACCCAAAGCCACCGAAGGGCAAAAGGAACAGGCTAAAGCGAAAATCGACTCAATTTACGGCCTGCTCAAAAACGGAGCAGACTTTGCCGAAACAGCAAAAAAATATTCGCAGGACTACAACTCGGCACGCAACGGCGGAGAACTGCCGGAATTCGGACCGGGAGCAACGCTGAAAGAATGGGAAGAAGTGTGCTACTCTTTGCAACCCGGGCAAATGTCCGAACCTTTCCAAACGCGCGCCGGATACCATATCGTGCTTATGAAATCGCGCAACAAGCTCGAACCTTACGAAGAAAGGAAAGAACAGCTTATCGAGGCACTAAACAAACAAGGCCTGCAAAAACTGGCGTTCAACAGCGCCGTGCAAAAGCGCATTAACCAATCGGGCGGCAAACTGACAAAAGACCAGGTGCTAGACCAGGTACTGAAAGAGCATGAAGCCGACGACCCGGGAATGAAAAACTTGATACGCGACTACTACGACGGACTGCTCGTCTTTGAAGTGTCGAAGCGCAATGCGTGGGACCCCGCCGAGACCGATACTCTCGGAATAGAAAAGTACTTCAAGAAACACAAAAAGGATTACAAGTGGGACATTCCCAGATTCAAAGGCTTTATCATCCATACCTCCGACGAATCGCTGATAAAGGAAGTGAAAAAACTGCTCAAGAAATATGAGCACAAAAACTGGAATGCCGAATTGAAGAAAAGATACACCGACGGCAAGAAGCTCAAGGCGTCGGCCGTTTACAACATTTGGAAAGAAGGCGACAACAAAATTGTAGACAAGTACATATTCGACAAGCCTGACATAAAAATAGCCGAAAACAAGGCACGCCCCTACGTTGGACTGCAAGGACGAATCCTTAAAAAAGGTCCCGAAGAGCTGGCCGACGTACGCGCGCAGGTAGTGTCCGACTACCAGGACTACAAGGAAAAGGAATGGCTAAACAAGCTGCGTGCCGCAAGCAAGATAGAGGTATTCGATGACGTTGTAAAAACCGTAAACAACCACTGATAGCCACTTACAGGCGAACCGATAAAAGGCACGGGCAAAACCAACCAAAGAACAGAAGCACGAATGAACAAACTCCGCAAATATATTCTCGCAACGCTCGCGGTTCTCTTAACAGCAACGGCCGTTGCACAAGACAACATAATAGACGAGGTAGTGTGGGTCGTAGGCGACGAGCCTATCCTGAAATCCGAAGTAGAAGAACAGAGACTGGCCGCCGAACTGAACGGAATGCAGCTTGACGGCAATCCCTACTGCGTGATTCCCGAAGAACTCGCCATACAAAAGCTCTTTCTACACCAGGCGCTAATCGACAGTATCGAAGTAAGCGACGCCGATGTGCTTGCCGAGCTGGACTACCGCATGAACTACATGATACAAATGGCCGGTTCAAAGGAGAAACTCGAAGAATATATGCGCAAGCCGCTGGCACAGATTCGCGAACAGACGATGAACCAGCTACGCGACCGTTTTATCGTTGAACAGGTGAAACAGAAAATAGCGGGAGAGGTAAAAGTTACCCCGGCCGAAGTGCGGCGTTTCTTCAAGGACGTGCCCCAGGACAGCCTTCCGCTTATTCCCACACGCTATGAAGTTCAAATCATAACACAAACGCCGGAAGTTTCGCGCGAGGAAATAGAACACATCGAAAGCGACCTGCGCGACTATACGCAAAGAATAACATCGGGCGAAAGCGACTTCTCCACGCTGGCCACAATGTATTCCGAAGACGAAGGCAGCCGCAGGCAGGGAGGCGAGCTTCCTTACAGCGGCAAGGCCGAGTTCGTTCCAGAGTTCGCCAACGTAGCTTTTTCGCTCACCGACCCCAAAAAAGTGTCGCGCATTGTGAAAACCGAATACGGCTACCACATCATACAGCTCATCGACCGCCGCGGCGACAAAATAAGAGTGCGCCACATACTGCGCAAACCGAAAATTGAATACTCTGCAATCGAAAAGAGCATACAAAACCTCGATTCTCTTGCCAACGACATACGCGACAACAAGGTAACATTCGACGACGCCGTTATATTTTCGGACGACAAAGACACACGCAACAACAAGGGCATAATGGGAAGACGCGTTTCGCCCAACAACCCGCGCGCCGGTATGACACCGTGGTTCGAGTTGCGCGACCTGCCCCAAGACGTGGCAAAGGTAGTAAACACGATGAAGGTGGGCGAAGTATCCAAGGCGTTCGAGATGATAAACGACAAGGGGCAGCAAGTGTGCGCCATAGTGAAGCTGAAAAGCAAGAACGAAGAACACTATGCCTCAATAACGGAAGACTTCCAGACCCTGCAGGAAATAGTAGAACAACAACGCCAGGAAGAAGTAATCGACAAATGGATTCGCGACAAGCAAAAGAATACTTACATACGAATCAAGAACGACTGGCGTGACTGCGACTTCAAATATCCGAACTGGGTGAAGAAATGAAAACAAGGAAAACAGAACCTGCTTGCACAAGGCACAAGCTGCTAAAATGCGGCCTGTGCCTTATGGTCTTTTTTTCATTACTGTTTTCAATAGCCATATCTGAAGCAGCCACGCCCGTAAAGAAAAACAAGCCGCGCCCGAAAGGCGAGAAAATATACCTCATACACGCCGACACGCTCAGGTACAAGATGCTCGACAATCCGAACGCCAACATCCTGAACGGTAACGTGGAATTCCTGCACGGGAACGTCAAGCTGTATTGCGACAGCGCATATTTCTACAAAGAAACAAACTCGTTCGAGGCGTTCAGCAACGTAAAGATGGTACAAGGCGACACGCTGTCGCTCACAAGCGAATACCTGAAATACGACGGCGACGCACAAATTGCCCAAGCGCGCAAAAACGTGCACCTCAAGCACAGGGAGTCGCTCCTCATAACCGACAGCCTGAACTACGACCGCCTATACGATTTGGGGTACTTCTTCGACGGCGGCCGGCTGTATGACAACGACAACGTGCTTACTTCAGACTGGGGCGAGTATTCCCCGCAAACAAGGGAAGCTATCTTCAATTACAATGTAAAGCTGACAAACCCAAAATTCGTGCTGACGTCCGACACGCTGCACTATAACACGCTCACAAAACTTACGCACATAATAGGACCGTCGAATATCAACAGCGACGGAAGCCGGATATACACCGAAAGGGGATTCTACAACACGAATACCGACTATGCCGAACTGTACGACCGCTCGGTTGTGATAAACGGAACAAGCACCATGACGGGCGACAGCATGTTCTACGACAAGCAGAACGGCGACATGCGGGCCTACAAGAACATCATATACAACGACAAGGAAAACAAAAACCTACTCACCGGCGACATCTGCATATACAACGAAAAGACAGGCTATGCCATGGCTACCGACAGCGCCGTGGTAAGGGACTATTCGGGAACCGACACCCTGTTCATGCACGCCGACACGTTCAAGATATTCACCTACAACATTAATACCGACAGCGTTTACCGCCAGATACACGGATACCACCATGCGCGCGCTTTCAGGGTGGACGTGCAAAGCGTATGCGACTCGCTCAAATACGATTCGCAGGAAAAGCGCATGACCATGTACGGCAACCCCATTGTATGGAGCAACAACCAGCAGCTGCTGGGCGAGGTGATATACGTTTACATGAACGACTCAACAATCGACAGCGCACACGTTGAGCGGCAGGCGCTGCTTGCCGAAAAGCTCGACAGCATGTTCTACAACCAGGTGGCCGGCCGCGAAATGTTCGCCTACTTCAAGGACGGACAGATGGACTGGAGCAAGGTGGTAGGCAATGTCGACGTGGCATACTACCCCTACGACAGCGACAGCATAATGATTGGGCTGAACCGAATGCAGACCTCCGAGATGCGCATGTACATGAAAAACCACAAGATGAACAAAATATGGAGCGCACCGGCCGAAGGGACACTCTACCCCCTGAACCTCGCCCCGCAGGAACAGTTTTTCCTGAGCAACTTTGCATGGTTCGACTACATACGCCCCAAAGACAAGCACGACATATTCGTATGGCGTGAGAAAGCCGCCGGAACGGAACTGCGCGAAACAATACGCCGCACTGCCCCGCTGCAAACCTTGAGCAACATACTGAAAAGGAAAACACAGGGTAAGAACGACGTGAAAAACGAGTCTCGCGAATAAAATCCCCCACTCCGCCACAAAAAAACACAAGGAGCGAAAAAAAATTATGTCTGAGATATTTTAAAATATGTCCGACCTATTTCAAAATATGTCTGACATATTTTTTGAAGGCAAACCGTGCCTTTCCCGAGCAACGAAACTGGAACACTTTTTGCAGGAAAAGGACAGAGCATAAACACTACCGAACACACATGGCCGACATAATACATCTGCTTCCCGACTCCGTGGCCAACCAGATAGCCGCCGGAGAAGTAATACAACGCCCGGCATCCGTAATAAAAGAGCTTGTGGAAAACTCGCTCGACGCCAAGGCCACACAAATCGACGTGATAGTAATCGACGCCGGCAAGACAAGCATACAGGTTGTCGACAACGGCTGCGGCATGTCGGAAACCGACGCGCGCATTGCCTTTGAACGCCATGCCACGTCGAAAATAAAAGAAGCCTCCGACCTGTTCGCGCTCCACACCATGGGATTCCGCGGCGAGGCGCTGCCCTCGATAGCCTCGGTGGCCGAAGTGGAGCTGCGCACACGCACCGCCGACGAAGAATTGGGTTGCAGCATATCGCTTGCCGGCTCGAAAGTAACCGACCAGCACCCGGTGAACTGCAGCACCGGCTCGAACTTCATCGTGAAAAACCTGTTTTTCAACGTACCGGCCAGGCGGCGGTTCCTCAAATCCAACCAAACGGAGCTCAACAACATCATAACCGAGTTCGAACGTATTGCGCTCGCGCATCCCGAAATAAGGTTCTCTCTCAAAAGCGACGACAATATTATATATGAACTCCCCAAAAGCTCCTTGCTCCAGCGCATAGCCGACATATTCGGGAAAAAGATGAACCACCAGCTCCTGCCCGTAAACGTAGAGACATCGCTCGTAAAGGTAAACGGCTTCGTAGGCACGCCCGAAAGCTCGAAGAAGAAAGGAGCAAAGCAGTTTTTCTTCGTAAACGGGCGGTACATGCGCCACCCGTATTTCAGCAAGGCCGTAACAAGCACCTACGAGAGAATCATACCAACCAACGAGCAGATAAGCTATTTTGTGTACTTCGATGTCGACCCGCAACGAATCGACGTGAACATACATCCCACAAAAACCGAGATAAAATTTGAAGACGAACAGGCCATATTCCAAATACTCATGGCCGCCGTAAAGGAAACGCTGGGAAAATTCAACGCCGTCCCCTCGATAGACTTCGACACCGAATCAAGGCCCGACATACCAGTGTTCAACCCCGAACAAAAAGTATCTATACCCGAAATAACACTATCCAAAAACTACAACCCATTCAACACCACGGGCACAACAAACAGGAAGCCGGCAGCTCCGAGCAACTGGGGGAAACTCTACGAAGGCATTACCCGCAAGGGAGAAGCCGCAGTGGAAGCGTCGCTCACTGACGAAATCGCGGACGAGAAACAACAATCCGGCAAAAAGCTGTTCGAAGCCGAAGAAGAACACGCCCTCGAACACTACCAGTACAAAAAGAAATACATAGTAACCGCCGTGCAGTCGGGGCTAATGCTGATAGACCAGCACCGGGCACACATCCGCATACTCTACGAAAAATACCTGAAACTCCTCACCGAAAGGCAGGGAATGCAGCAACGCATAATGTTTCCCGAAATAATACAGCTCACACCCCAACAGCAAATACTCCTTGGCAAGACCGCCGATGACATAATCGCTGCAGGCTTCGACCTGTCCGACCTCGGCAACGGAAGTTTCGCTATTAACGCAATTCCCTCGGGCACCGAATCGATAAACGCCACCGAATTGCTCCGCGACATCCTGAGCGACATAGCCGGAAACGGAAATATAAAAAGCGAAATAAACAGCAACATTGCGTTCACCCTGGCGCGCGACGTGGCAATACGCCCCGAAACCGAACTGTCTAACCAGGAAATGAACTCGATAATCAATGAACTCTTCGCAACCGAGTCGCCCAATTACACCCCCGACGGGAAACTTATCGTAACAATAATACCGCAGGAAAATATAGAAAAACTGTTCTCATAAAAGCCCAAAAAGGCATTTTGACATAGCAAACAAAGGAAAAGTTCAAATTTCTTGATATTTATTTACATTAAAAACGCCTACATATCAAAGTAATTACTATTTTTGCAGATGATGTGTATTGCTATTTGACAGATAATCTTAAAGAGATTTATTAATACATTAAAATTTAGTATTTATGAAAAAGTTGATTTTAGCACTTGCATTTGTGGGTTTCTCCGCAAATTTAATGGCGCAGGAAAATGAGATTCCTTCGCAAAAGTACAGTGTTGCGACGAATTCGTTCTGGTCTAACTGGTACATCCAGGTGGGTGGCGACTTCAATGCCGCTTACTCTAACCAGGAGAATCTTGGAAACAAGAATCCCTTCAGCGTAGACCGTGGAACGTTCGGTTTCGACGTTGCAATCGGTAAATGGTTCACACCTGTAATCGGTCTTCGTACCAAATTCCAGGGCATGTGGGCTAAATCAGTGGTAGACGCTAACAACCACCACTCATTCTCTTATTGGAACATTCACGAAGACGTAATGTTCAACCTGTCTAACCTGTTCTGCGGCTACAACGAAACCCGCGTTTGGAACATTGCTCCCTACGTTGGTCTTGGTTACATCAGCCGTATGGACGGTGGCAAAGGCCGTGACGTATCACTTGGCAGCCACAACCTCTCTTACCACTTCGGTCTCTACAACTCATTCCGTATCAACAGCCGTCTCGCTGCATTCTTGGATGTATGGGCTATGGCTACTCCGGGTGAAATCGACGGCAAGAACGGCCCTGTTGGTTCGAAGTATGACTATGCTACACGCGGCGAAGGCAGCCTCCGTCACTGGGACAAACTCGTTGGCGTATCTGTAGGTTTGAACATCAACCTCGGCAAGACCATGGGTTGGAAGAAGACTCCCGACGTAGACGCTCTTATGGCTATGAACAAAGAACAGATGGACGCTCTTAACGCTTCTCTTAAAGAACAGCAGGACGAGAACGCACGTCTGCGCAACCTCCTTGCAAACCAGAAGCCTGCTACTGTTGAGACAAAAGTTGTTGAGAAATTCTCTGCAACTCCCGTATCAGTATTCTTCAACATCAACAAGTCTAAGATTGCTTCGCGCAAAGACCTTGTTAACGTTAAGGAAATGGCAGAATATGCTAAGGCTAACAACAAGAAGATCGTTGTTACAGGTTATGCTGACAGCAAGACCGGTAGCTCTTCGTTCAACCAGCAGCTCTCTGAAAAACGTGCTAAGGCTGTTGCTGACGAACTCGTTAAGATGGGCGTAAGCCGCGACAACATCGTAATCGAAGCTAAGGGCGGTGTTAACGACCTGAGTCCGTTCTCATACAACCGTCGCGTACTCGTAAAACTTCAGTAATCTGAACTATTAGATTCATTATAAAAAGCTGTGCAAGTTTTGCACAGCTTTTTTTGTTGCTTTTATATCAGGACTTCCAAATAATCATTTAAAACTTTTCATCACAAGGAACAATACCAAGCGTAAGGTATAGTACAAAACGTTGGAAACGGCACAAGGTATCGAGACAGCACAGTACAAAAGCATATGACCACGCAAAAGATAATAAATTAAGGTGTACTCCGTTGTTGTACGAAGTACACCTTTATAGCGTAAAGGTAGTATTACAGCATAGCAGCTATACGTATAATGGCCGTGAGTACTTATCGGTCATATTTCAAACGTGCCGAATGTCTCGCCAGGGCTTGTGCTGTCGTGTGCCTTTGCCGGCCGTATATCACACCGTGCCGACTGTCTCGCCGGGGCTTGTGTTGTCGTGTGTGCTTGTCGGCCGTATGTCATACCGCGCCGATTATCTCGCCAAGGCTTTTGCAGTTGTGTGCGTCGAGCCATGCGTCTATGCCCCGGGCAATTTTCACAGTTGCCTGCGGATCGACGAAATTTGCGGTACCTATCTCTATTGCTGAAGCACCTGCCATGAAAAATTCAATTGCGTCTTTGGCTGTCATTATGCCGCCGAGACCTATCACCGGAATCTTAACTGCGCGCGCCACTTGCCAAACCATTCTTACCGCTACGGGCTTGACCGCCGGCCCTGACAACCCGCCGGTACCTATGCTCAATCTTGAGCAGCGGCGCTCTATGTCGATAGACATTCCCATGAGTGTTTTTTTTTTTTATTATTCGTCGTGCACTTAGTTCTACACAGCGCGTGCAATCTCTGTTATGTCGGTAACGTTGGGCGACAAGTTCACTATTACAGGCTTGGGATATGCCTTGCGCACCGCGCGCACCACGCTCTGCGCACCTTCGGCAGTCACGCCGAAAGCCATACCGCCCTGCTTAACGTTTGGACACGAGATGTTAAGCTCAATAGCGGGTATCTTGTCGAGCGGCGCAAGACGCTCCGCGCAAGCGGCATACGTCTCGGGTGACGAACCGGCCACATTCACTATTATATTAGTGTCGTAATCTTTTATACGGGGATATATGTCGTTGCAAAAATGTTCAACTCCCCCGTTCTGCAACCCCACGCAGTTCAACATACCGGCGGCAGTTTCGGCCATGCGCGGATAGTCGTTCCCTTCGCGTGGCAGGAGCGTTGTTCCTTTCGTTATTATACCTCCAATCTCGGAAAAGTCCACCAAATCGGCAAATTCCTCTCCGAAGCCGAATGTTCCCGAAGCCGTGAGCACCGGATTGCGGAACTTTATGCCCGCTATGTTTGTTGTCAGCTCAGCCATGTCAGTTGTTTTACGTTAAATACAGGTCCTTCTTTGCATACGCATACGTTATGTCCTTCGTTATTGCGTTCCACGCAGCACAGGCATGCTCCCAGTCCGCACGCCATCAGGTTCTCGAGCGAGGCTTCGCACTCTGTGCCGGCTTTTTCGGCATACCGGGCCACGGCCATCATCATAGGTTTTGGCCCGCACGTGGCTACGCGGTTGAACGTCTCGCGTTCCAGCACGGAATGCTGCGTAACGAATCCGCGTTCGCCGGCCGAACCGTCTTCGGTAGTTACAAAGACTCTTCCATATTTTTCAAACTCGTCGAGTTGCAGCAGGTCTTTCGCCGATTTTCCCCCGAGCAGGAAAGTAGGTTCGCCGCCGAGTTCCCTGAGCCGCATACCGTAATAAAGCAGTGGCGCCGTCCCCACTCCGCCCCCCACGAGGAGAAGGCGCTTGCCGGCTTCGCCGGAAGCGTTCAACGTAAAACCGTTGCCCAGCGGCAGCAACACGTTCAATTTGCTGCCTGCCGTTGTCGAGCATATAAGGTTCGTGCCCCGCCCTACGTTATGCACGAGCAGCCAAAGCTCGTTGGCCGCGCGGTCTACGAAATTTATTGAAATAGGGCGTCGCAGCAGCGGTTCTCCCTGGCCGCAAGCCATTACCTGCACGAACTGTCCGGGCAGCATGTCAGGCAGCTGCCGCGCCTCGTCGGTAAGTTTCAGGAGCGAATATCCCGGAGCGGGCTTTTCGTTTGCCGTCACCCGCAAGTCGGTTACATATTTTCCCATTTTAATATCATTGAGTATTGACACAAATTTAAACATTTCCCCCGAAAGGGCACAAAAAAAGTTGCGTCAACGTTATATCGACGCAACTATCGTATGTGTGGGCGTTGACGGATTCGAACCGCCGACCCTCTGCTTGTAAGGCAGATGCTCTGAACCAGCTGAGCTAAACGCCCGTTCTTTCGTTACAAAAGCGGTGCAAAAGTAACTATTTTTATTGAACCGCAAAAGAAATACGCAAAAAAATCGCGGATTTTCAACAATTATTGTGCCACGCCCTTGTGCTTGACGGTTTTCGAGGCCGACTGCCGCTCGTGCCGCGGATGTCTGTTTTCGTTGTCAAAAATTTGAACACCGTTTCGGAAACCGGAAAACACCCTTTCGGAGCAAAGAAAAATTATGTGCCTTGTATTTTAAAATATGTCTGACATAATTCAAAATATGTCGGACATATTTTCGGCCGTCCGGAAACCCGCTCCGCCAAAGGCTTTTGCCGCCTTCGCGAAAAGCGACAAAAAAAGCACGTTTTTAAGACACTTTTAACACAACGCGCCGGTACGGCCGGACATGCCGCCAAATAAGACACGTATTATTTTGCATTCCCCCGGGATTAAGCTATCTTTGCCGCCGAATTAGCATAACAGCACAATGAACAACGAAAAAATAATACTTACCGGCGACCGCCCCACGGGACGCCTCCACATAGGACATTACGTGGGTTCGCTGCGCCGCCGCGTGGAGCTTCAGAACTCAGGCAAATACGACAAGATATTCATTTTCATAGCCGACGCCCAGGCTTTGACCGACAACATGGACAATCCCGAAAAGATACGTCAGAACATCATCGAGGTTGCGCTCGACTGGCTGTCGGTAGGGATAAACCCCGAGGTGTCAACGTTGTTCATACAGTCGCAGATTCGCGAGCTGTACGAACTTACCACATATTACATGAACCTCGTTACCGTTTCGCGCCTGCAGCGTAACCCTACGGTGAAGACCGAGATACAAATGCGGAACTTCGAAACGAGCATACCCGTAGGCTTCTTTACTTATCCCATAAGCCAGGCTGCCGACATCACGGCTTTCCAGGCCACAACGGTGCCCGTGGGCGAAGACCAGAAACCCATGCTCGAACAGGCTGTTGAGATAGTGCGCCGCTTCAACTACATTTACGGCGAAACGCTCACAGAGCCCAACATCCTGCTGCCCGACAATGCGGCTTGCCTGCGCCTGCCCGGAACCGACGGAAAGGCAAAGATGAGCAAGTCGCTCGGCAACTGCATATTCCTTTCCGACACTTCCGACGAGGTAAAACAGAAAATACGTTCGATGTACACCGACCCCACGCACATACACGTAAACGACCCGGGCAACGTGGAAGGCAATACCGTGTTTACATACCTCGACGCATTCTGCCGCCCGGAACACTTTGAGCGTTACCTGCCCGAATATCCCAACCTCGACGAACTGAAAAACCACTACCGCCGCGGCGGACTGGGAGACGTGAAGATAAAGAACTTCCTCAACGCCATAATGGAGGAAACTCTTGAACCGATACGCACAAGGCGCAAAGAATTTGAAAAGGACATACCCGCCGTTTACGACATACTGAAAAAAGGCTGCGATGTGGCACGCGAAAAAGCCGCCGACACACTATCGGCAGTGCGCAAGGCCATGAAAATAGACTATTTCGACGACAACGCCCTAATATCCGAACAAACCAAACGGTTTGCCAACGAATAAAATCGGCTGAGACACCGGTGCCACAAGACACAATGCAATAAGCACACGGGCTGTGCAGGCAAATGCCGCGCAGCCCGTGTGCTTATCTCTTAACGAAACTCTCGTCAGCAACGAGGTCGCCCACGCGTATTCCTACCCTGTGCCGCCCGGCAGGCAGAGACGACACGCCGAACTTGACACAGCCGCCCATTACATAGTCGGTGCCGTAAAAATGCGCATTGTTGCCATAAACAGTAACCTCGCACAACTCGTTTTCATAGCCCGGCAGCTTGATGGTCAGCGTGTCGGTCAGCGGGCTCACCACGTAACGGTTATTTGTACCGCCGTTCAATGAGCCGCAACGGCAAAACGCAGCCAACGCGACTAACATAACCGCAAAAAATGTCCATGCCTTCATTCTGTTACCTTTTTACATCGGTAAAGTTAAACCTTTACGCCGTAAAATAAGGCATCACCGAGAGCTTTTTCGCCACGAACGGATAATGACAACCGCGGTTCGGCAAAGCCTTACTGAAAAACTTCGTTTTCCGTTTGCCTTTGCGCTCACCTTTCACTACATTTGTAACTGATTCAAGCACATAAAACAAAACATAAATAAACAACAACATAAAATGGACTTAATAGAAAGATTCCTCAACTATGTAAGCTTCGACACCCAGTCGAGCGAAACAGGCACGACGACCCCAAGCACACAAAAGCAGCTTGTATTCGCGGAATACCTGAAAAAGGAACTGAACAGCCTTGACTTCGATGACGTTTACCTTGACAACAACGGATACCTGTACGCCACTCTTCCCGCAAACACCGACAAAAAGACCCCGACAGTAGGATTCATCTCGCACTATGACACGAGTCCCGACTGCAGCGGGGCGAACATCAAACCGCGTATCGTAAAGAACTACGACGGGAAAGACATAACGCTCTGCGAGCAGGACGGCATTAAGCTCTCGCCCGCAGTATTTCCCGAACTGCTCGCACACAAGGGCGAAGACCTCATAGTTACCGACGGCCACACGCTGCTCGGCGCCGACGACAAGGCCGGAATCGCCGAAATAGTGCAGGCTATGATATACCTAAAGGAACATCCCGAAATAAAACACGGCGACATACGCATTGCTTTCAATCCCGACGAGGAGATAGGCCTCGGCGCACACCTGTTCGACGTTAAACGCTTCGGCTGCGACTGGGCCTATACCATGGACGGTGGAGAAGTGGGCGAAATTGAATACGAAAATTTCAATGCCGCCTCGGCAAAACTGCAAATCAAGGGAGTTAGCGTACACCCGGGCTATGCCAAGAACAAAATGGTGAACGCCGCACGCATTGCCGCCGAACTTGTTTCGCAAATTCCGGCCGACCAGACGCCCGAAACTACACAAGATTACGAAGGCTTTTACCACCTGACCGGTATGGAAGGAAACGTGGAACGCGCCACGGTAAGCTATATCATACGCGACCACGACCGCAAGAAATTCGAAGCACGCAAGGAATTCATATCCAAACTCGCCGCAACCCTAAACGAGAAATACGGCGCCGGCACAGTAGCTGCCGAAATAAATGACCAATACTACAACATGCGCGAAAAAATCGAGCCGGTGCTCCACATAATCGACATCGTAATAAAGGCAATGGAAGAAACGGGAGTCTCGCCAAAGGTCCGCGCCATACGCGGCGGCACCGACGGAGCCCAACTCTCGTTCAAGGGCCTGCCCTGCCCCAACATTTTTGCCGGCGGCATAAACTTCCACGGCCCTTATGAGTTCGTTCCCGTGCAGTCTATGGAGAAGGCCATGCGCATAATCGTAAAAATCTGCGAACTCTCGGCACAATACCACGACTAACGCTACCCATGCGGCGCAGCGCGGAACATCCGAATGCTGCGCCGCAGCGTTTACGGGCTGACAACATCCCGCACGGTGGCAAACGGCAAGCCACTTGAGGGAAACGAATGGATATACAGCGCGAGAGAATAAACATGCACTGCCGGAAACGCAAAATACCGGGCATTTCGCCATGCCTGTGTATGCCATTTAAAACCACGCAGAAAACACAGTCGAAAATATGTCTGACATATTTTGAAATAGGTCGGACATATTTTAAAATTCCTGCCTTGTATTTTTTCTTTGCTCCCGGGGCTATAAAAAAGCAGCCTTTCCCCCCTATTGGAAAACAGACATACGAGCGGGTTTTGCCGTGAATGAATATTCAACGAACGAAAACATGGAACATCTTCCCAAACTGATATACGACCTGGCGCTGATTCTCGTACTGGCCGGCGCGGTTACTCTCATATTCAAACGCCTCAAGCAGCCCCTGGTGCTCGGCTACGTAGTGGCGGGCTTCCTTGCCGGTCCACACATGCCTTATACGCCCACCGTAAGCGATACGGGGAGCATAGAAACATGGGCCAGCATTGGCGTTATATTCCTTATGTTCACAATGGGAATAGAATTCAGTTTCAAGAAGATACTCAAAATGGGCAGCGGCCCGGTCATAGCCGCCATTACGATAATCTTCTCCATGAGTATGCTCGGCTCGCTGGCGGGGCACGCATTCGGTTGGTCGCGCATGGACAGCCTTTTCCTCGGCGGAATGCTCGCCATGTCGTCAACGACGATAATATACAAGGCCGTGGACGACCTCGGGCTGCGCGGGCAGCGTTTCTCCTCGCAGGTGCTCAGCGTGCTCGTGCTTGAAGACATACTCGGGATACTTCTTATGGTGATACTCTCAACAATAGCCGTGAGCAAGGAATTCGAGGGCATTACCGTAATCGACAGCCTGCTGAAGCTGCTCTTCTATCTTGCGTTGCTGTTCCTTGTGGGCGTGTTCGTTGTTCCGCTGCTGCTGCGCAAATACCGCAAATGGATAGGCAAGGAAACACTTCTTGTAGTATCGGTGGGAATGTGCTTCGCTATGGTTGTGCTGGCGGTCAAGCTGGGTTACAGCGCCGCTTTCGGCGCTTTCATGATGGGCAGCATATTTGCGGAAACCGTGGAAGCCGACGCAATCGAAAGGCTCGTCGACCCGGTAAAGAACCTTTTCGGCGCAGTGTTCTTCGTGTCGGTGGGAATGCTCGTCGACCCCAATGTGCTCGCGCAATACTGGCTGCCCATACTTGTTATAATCGTCACAATATTGCTGGGGCAAGCCATATTCGGCACACTCGGCTTCATTCTCTCGGGCCAGACGTTAAAGGTGGCCATGCAGTGCGGCTTTAGCATGGCGCAGATAGGCGAATTCGCCTTTATCATAGCCTCGCTCGGCCTCTCGCTCGGTGTAACGGGCAGTTTTCTTTATCCGATAGTGGTTGCCGTGTCGGTAATAACCACGTTCCTCACTCCCTACATGATACGCAGCGCACCGGCAGCATACGAATACGTCTCGGCCAGGCTGCCGCAAGACATTACCCGCCTGCTCGATAAGCAAACCGGCGCCACAGCCGGCGCAGCAACCGAAAACAACTGGAAACATCTGCTCACTGCCCTCGCAAAGCAGGTGCTGTCATACTCCACGCTTTGCATTGCTGTTACGGCAATCTCGTTGAGCTTCCTGCTTCCATTTTTCCGCCACACCCTCACCCACTGGATAGGCAACGCCGTATGCGGAATAATCACGATACTGCTGCTCTCGCCGTTTCTGCGCGCCATAGTTATGCGCAAGAACCACTCCGAAGAATACAAGGCGCTTTGGCGCGTAAGGCGCAACCGTCCCCTGCTCGCCCTAACCGTTATAGCACGTTATCTCCTGGCCAGTTTCATTACATATTACATAATAAACTACCTTTCGCCATACAGCAGCATTCTCCATTTCGGCATAGCCATACTGCTCGTGGCCCTTATGATTTACTCAAGAAAGGTAAAGAAATACAGCATACTGCTCGAACACACTTTCATGGAAAACCTGCGTTCGCGCGACATGCAGGCCGAAACTTTGGGGCACATAAAACCTCTGTATGCCGACCACCTGTTATCGCGCGAGATACATCTGTCCATTCTCGAAGTGCCCGAAAACACCGCATGGGCTGGAAAGACACTTAAAGAACTCGATTTCAGCCGCAGATACGGGATAATGGTATCGTCGATACTGCGCGGCGGCATACGCCACAATATTCCCACGGCCGACATGCCCATATACCCCGGCGACAAACTGGAGATAATAGCCAGCGACGAACAGCTCAAGCAGTTTGCCGGAACAATGGCCAAAGCCGTGGAAAGCATAGACCTTCACCCCGAACAGCACGTAACGCAGCTTAAATACATCATCATAGGCAAGGAATCTCCGCTATGCGGCAAGACAATAAGGGAAAGCAACATACGCGAAACATACCGCTGCATGATAGTAGGCTTCGAAGAAGGAAGGAAAAGCCTCGGTCTGCCTACGGCCTCGCGCCGCTTCAAGGAAAACGACATCGTGTGGGTAGTAGGCGAAAAAGAACCACTGGGACGTCTGCTCAAAGACAACGGACGGAATGAATAAGCATTCCGCAAACTGAATATTCAACCACTTTACTGAAGCCCGCAAGGCAGACATGCCGAAAGCCCCATGGCAAGCGCAAAAAAATATGTCGGACATATTTTAAATTATGTCAGACATATTTTGAAATATCTCAGACATAATTTTTATTTGCTCCCGGAGGCCTGATTTCGCGCCGCATAAAATTAACGCGCCGAGCATTTGCATGTTAGAATAAAATTTCATAATTTTGCACCCGATTTTGCCTGAACAATCACGCAAGTAGTGCGATGGCGAATTAAGGTAACATGCAAAACTTAATTTAGAGTAACACAAAATGAAAGAAATCACTATCAACGGAACAAGCCGCCAGTCATTAGGCAAGAAGGCTACCCGCGAGGCACGCCGCGCAGGACTGGTGCCATGCGTAATGTACGGAGAAGCTAAAGGCGAGAACGGACTCCCCGTAGCCGAAGCATTCACCGTAAAATACGATGAAATAAGGAAACTCCTTTACACACCCGAGATTTTCCTTGTTGACCTCATTATCGACGGAAAGAAACACACCGCAATACTGCAGGACGCGCAGTTCCACCCCGTTAAGGACGAGGCGCTGCACGTTGACTTCTACGAAGTACACGCAGAGAAACCTATCGTAATGGCTGTGCCCATCGCAACCAAAGGACTTGCAATAGGCGTTAAGGCCGGCGGCCGCCTGAATGTGCCCGTTCGCCGCCTTAAAGTACGCGCTACATTCGAAAAGATACCTGAGAAACTGTACATCGACGTAACCAACCTGCACCTTGGCAAAAGCATAAAGGTTGCAGACCTTGAATTCGAAGGCCTCGAACTGATAACGCCGAAGGATGTAGTTGTATGCACAGTCAAGACTACACGTAACGCACGCAGCGCAGCAAGCGCAGAAGTGAGCGCAGCAGACTCGGCAGCCGAATAATAAAAGATGACGAACTACCTGATTGCCGGACTGGGCAACATCGGCGACGAGTACGCCCGCACACGGCACAACATAGGATTCATGATATTGGACGCTCTCGCAAAAGCGTCCAATATTGTTTTCGACGACAAGCGATACGGATTTGTTGCCACCATGCCGCTACGCGGAAACAGGCTCACCCTGCTCAAGCCTTCCACATACATGAACTTGAGCGGAAACGCTGTGCGCTACTG
>URSZ01000027.1 GCA_900550635.1 uncultured Prevotella sp.
AACTCGCACGCCGGACAATGCCCGCAACCGTCACCTTTCACGCCGTTGTAACATGTAACAGTCTCATCACGCACTATATCAAGAACGCCGAGCTGGTCTGCCATTGCCCACGTTTCGGCTTTGTCCTTCCACATAAGCGGCGTATGTATAACGAACTGCTCGTCCATAGCCAAAT
This sequence comes from uncultured Prevotella sp., assembly GCA_900550635.1. Classification (GTDB taxonomy): domain Bacteria; phylum Bacteroidota; class Bacteroidia; order Bacteroidales; family Bacteroidaceae; genus UBA6398. The sequence goes on from URSZ01000027.1 coordinate 176, forward strand.
TTATAGACACGTTGAGACTTCTTATGAATGTATCCCGGCAATCCGGATAGCCGCTAAAATCAGTCTGCCCCACTCCTGTAACTATATTCCGAATATTACGCTCGCGGGCATAAACGGCCGCTATACTAATAAAGAACAAATTACGCCCGGGAACAAACGTATTTGGCACACTGTTCTCGGGTTTTGTCTCATCCATAATAATATCTCCGTTGGTAAGCGAATTTTTTGCCAATGTTCCTATCATAGGCACATCCATATGTTCCCAAGCAACACCTGCTTCACGGGCTATACGCTCTGCAGCTTCAACCTCGCTCACATGTTTTTGGCCGTATGAAAACGTCAACGCCCAAACTTTGTCGAAATTTCTTATAGCCCAGAACAAACAAGTTGTAGAATCTTGTCCGCCGCTAAATATTACCAACGCGTTGTTATTTGCTTCCATTATTTCCTTCTTTTTTTAATTCGGCCGGTATTCTAAAAGCCGTATATAATTCTATCCACGCACCTACAGCCAGGAAAAGCAACCATTCATTATGCCCTAACGGCCAAACGTGGTTTACAGACATCCACATAGGCACCGTTGTAATCAACAATAATAATGCGCCAAGAATCTGCTGCCGGCGTAATCTGCGTATAGTAAAATTATCACCTTCATACCGTGCACTAAGCTGCATTGATGAAAAACAAGCCGCCCCCGCACCGAATATGTAAGGTACATACTCCTTTATCGCCGTGCCATAAGCTGCCAAAGCCAATAGCATTACGATTGCTCCAAAATCATAAACAAAAATTTGAAACTTATTTAGCTGCTTCATTTCCCACGTAATCGTTCCCCTCGTACTCAAAAACAAACACGTCTTCATCCGGGCGTTTCATAAAATATCTTTCTCTGGCTATTTTCTCCAGCGCTCCCGGATCGGTTTTTAGATCGTGCAATTGCTTCATATCACGTTCATAAATGCGCACATAACGTTCTTTCTCTGCTTTCAACGTAGCTATTTCTTTACGATGTTCATAACGTTGTATCAGACTGTTCTGGTCTAAAAAGAACAAATTGGTAAAGAAAAGGACGCAAACAATAAGATACTTATGTCTGCCTATCCATCGCCATGTGTTTTCCAGCCGTCCCATTCAATGCGGTTTTACTCTATATGAACATACGTTGCAAATTTACGAATTATTATTGTAATACGGCTTAAACACATTATAATAGATAATAAATCACGCCTGTACATATCATATTCTACAAAAAACAACCTTTTATGTTTTCTCTGCGCGCGACTTTCACTATATTTTGATAAAATAAGATTCGGCTCGGCATAGCCAAACTTGAAAACATTCGTTTTCGTTTGTCTTTGCACTCGCCTTTCACTATATTTGTGCGAATAAGTAAAGCCATCTTTCAAGACATGAGACACATTATTCAAACAGCAACTGCAATCCTATTATTAACAGCAAACATGCAAGGACTTTACGCAAAGACATTTCTTCCGCCCGAAGAAGTGAAAACAATCAAAGTTGGAGACACGAAAGTTACGTGGCTGCAAGACAACGGCAGCAAGCAAAGAGCGGCTATTTTTCCAGGAGTGCCGCAAAGCCTGTTGGACAGCTTAGAAGTGGCCGACGGCATTCCTTCTTCAATGAGCGCCTTTCTCGTAGAACGAGAAGGCAAACAAATTCTTTTCGATACCGGATTAGGCAAAGCTGGAAGCCGTTTGCTGCCGCTGCTTGAATCGTTGGGGATAAAACCGGAAGACATCAAATATTTATACCTTACGCACTTCCACGGCGACCACATAGGCGGAATGTTGGACGGGGACAAGGTCGTATTTCCCAATGCCGAAGTTTATGCCTCAAAAAAAGAATACGAAGCATGGATGAACATGCCTCCCGAAAAGAACAGACAGGCCGTAAAAACAATGAAGGCATACAAAGAACGTTTGCACCTTTTTGAATTTGGCGACACACTGCCGGGAAATATAATAGCAATGGACGCGGCAGGGCACACTCCCGGGCATACGGCATTTCTGGCGGGAAAGGCGCTTATAGCCGGCGACATTATGCATGGAGTAGCCCTACAGCTTGTACGCCCCGACGTCTGTCCCACATACGACATGGACAAAGACGCTGCCATTGCGTCACGCAAACGGATTTTGAGCTATGCAAAAAAGAATGGCCTGCTTTTATGCGGAATGCATTTCCCTGCACCTGCATTTTTGAAATTAGATAAATAGATTTATTTAGCAGATATAAGGAAACGTGTCTGGCTTATTTTGTAATATGCCGGACACGCTTTTTTGTTTTGTTCCGGATTTTCATTAAACTTATGTCTCTGCACAAGCAAGAGGGCATGAATTTTATAACTTTAAAGCATTCTTTTTTACAATTCACAACAGTTTAAGCCGCTCGCGCTTTACTTTATCCTAACATAATCGTATATTTGCAAAATGCCGGACAAATACGGCAATAAAAAGAAATATAAACAATCAAACAACTGAAAAAAACACATTATATGAAAAAGAGCATTCTTGCCATTGCATTCTTATCGGCAAGCGTAATTGCGGAAGCAAAAGTAGTGTTGCCGCAATTTATTACAGACAGCATGGTGGTACAACAAAAAAGCGTACTCACAATCCCAGGCACCACCAAAGCAGGCACAGCAGTAAAGGTAACTACCTCGTGGAACAACAAAACATACCAGGCTACAGCCGACGCAAACGGCAAGTTCACCGTCCAAGTCAGCACGCCAAAGGCCGGAGGCCCGTATAAAATAACATTCGACGACGGCGATGTCACCGTTCTCAACGACATCCTTTCAGGCGAGGTATGGATGTGCTCGGGACAGTCAAACATGGAAATGCCTATCATGGGTTGGGGCCACGTAATGAACTGCGAGCAGGAAAGGGCCAACGCAAAGTATCCTAACATACGTCTTCTGCAAATAGCCCGCGTAACAAGCTACAAACCCGAAGGCGACACAAAAGTAAACATGGGCGGATGGCGGCGCTGCGCTCCCGAAACCGTCGACAACTTCTCCGCACTCGCTTATTTCTACGCACGCGAGCTGCACAAAAAGCTCAACGTTCCCATTGGCGTAATCGACTGCTCATGGGGCGGAACGCCGGCCGAGTCGTGGACATCGTTCGCCGGAGTTAAGGAAGTGGGCGGCTTTGAAAAATACACTACCATGTTCGAGGGAAACAAATTCGAAGCCAAGGCAATCGAAAGCATTTACAACTCGGCACAGGAAAACGCCCAAAGGAACATCAACGCCGCCGTGGCCGAAGCAAACAGCAACATACTCGCACCCATATCCGACAAGACAATGCGCGTGCCTCAAAGGTGGGAAGAAACAGTGCTTCCTGATTTCGACGGCACTGTTTTGTGCCAGAAGATATTCCGCGTTCCCGACGAGTTAATGGGCAAAGATCTGGAACTTAACCTCGGACTGGTGGACGACAACGACATAACCTACTTCAACGGCGTTGAAGTGGGCCGCACCGAAGGCTACCAGCAGACCCGCAAATACAAAATACCTGCAAGCCTGGTTAAGAAAGAAAACTCTATTCTCGTTGTAGTAACCGACACACACGGATTCGGCGGCATAATAGGCGAAAATTCCGAAGTCGTGCTCAAATGCGGCGAAACCTCCGTATTCCTGTCAGGCAACTGGAACTACAAAGCAGTCGACAACCTTGCAAACCGCCCAGTAAACCCCACCGGGCCATTCGTTCCCACTGTGCTCTACAACGCAATGCTTCATCCCTGCCACGTAATGCCAATAAAAGGCGTTATCTGGTACCAAGGCTGTGCCAACGTGGGACGCGCCGACCAGTATTCCGTACTTTTCAAACGCATGATTACCGACTGGCGCAAACTGTGGGGATACGACATGCCTTTCTACTTCGTGCAACTGGCCGGATACCTCAAGCCCGAACTCCTGCAACCGCAATCCGACTGGGCAGCACTGCGCCAGGCACAGGCCGATGCCCTTGCATTACCCAAAACAGGCATGGCAACGGCAATCGACATAGGCAACCCAACCGACATACACCCAAAGAACAAACAGGAAGTAGGACGCCGCCTCGCGCTGCTATCGCTTAAAAACACATACGGCAAGAAAAACATCGTCGACAAGGCTCCCGTGGTTAAAAAATGCACGTTTGCAGACGGACAAGCCACAATTGCCTTCTCCAACAAGGTTAGCGTTAAAAACGGCGACACTCCCATGGGCTTTATTGTTGAAAATGCCGACGGCACATTCTCGCGCGGAACAGCCAAACTGCAATCCAACAACACAGTTATCGTAAAAACCGACAAGAGCGGCAAACCGCGCTCTGTACGATACAACTGGGCCGACTATCCCGACGGGAACCTGTATGGCGCGAACGACCTGCCCGTTTGCCCGTTCAGAACCGACAAACTACAATAACACTACGTCTTTTCAACATACACATAAGCGAAGCCTTCGGTTCATCCGAAGGCTTCGCCTGTTTTATAACCACGGCACGTACTTTTGCATTAAGCCATGCAGCCCAACTGATGAATAAATATTACTGTGCCGGAAAAACGGGGTCGGACTTTTTTGAAAAAGCAAGGGAGAAAATTAAAAATACAAGGCACTAATTTCAAAATATGTCGGACATATTTTTTGCCAAAAAAGAAAGCCTGTGTTTCAAGCAGTTACAAAGGCCCGTTTTTCGCCCTGTTTTGAATAAAATCCGATTGCCGGATTGATAAATATTCCGTAATTTTATGGTGCGAAACGGCGGTTGCATGACTGCCACAAATATTATTATAAAAATATATGGCGCAAACAGTTGTTCTTATCATACTAACCGCATTAGTAGCTTTAACGCTTTACGGCACAAGCCTGCTGGCAACGAAATACCCTACCGTAATAAGCGGTTTCAAGTGGGGCACTACTCCAGAAGAAATTGAGGAAGACAAGACCTGGCTGCAAAAATTCCACAAAGCCATGCGGTTATCTGCGGCCGTCACCATGGCAGGCGGCATAGCGGCTGCGCTGTTGGAAAGCAACGTATGGTTTATTGTTTTCATATCGGTTCCTGCCCTTGCGGCGTCAATATACGTAACATCCACAAGTCCTAAAAGGAAAACCGGGGCATTGCACGACAGGCGGACTAAGGCCGTGATAATAATCTGCGTCGCTGTCGTTATGATGGTGGCAACCCCTATCATTTATATCTACAACGCCGACCTGGATGTAACATTCAGAGAAGAAAGAATGGAAATAGCAGGCATTTACGGCACAGCCATAAGATACAGCGACGTTGCGGGAGTCACAGAATGCGAAAGCCTGCCCGCCATTTCCTACCGCTCCAACGGTTTCAGCCTCGACAAGGTGAATCTGGGGCATTTTAAAACGAAAAACGGGCAAACAGTCAGACTGTTTACCCATTCAAAGAAGTTTTTCATCCGCATTGAAACCAAAGGCGGCGATTGCCTGTATTTAAGCAAAGAACGGCCGGCGGCCACAAAGCGGCTTTACTACGAAATTTCCAGACGTTGCAACGGCTACGACAAATAGGGCCGTCGCCGTACACTACCTGCTGAACAGTAGCATTAACGCCGGTATGCCGGAAGCGGAATAGCTGTCCACCTCTGCGCCTTCGTCCAGTTTCTTATGGTATTCGCCACCGCACAAATTGCGCGAAACGTCGCGGTTTTGCCACCCGCTTTTGATGTTGCGCAACAGGAACGGCAGATATTGCTCCTGCTTGCAATCGTAAACCAACATGGCCATGTATTGCGCGAATATGGCAGTGTATATGCCTTGCTCTATCCCGCTTTCAAAGGGTAACAAGCCGTGTTCGGCCGACATTTCACCAACTGTATAGTCCGCCGCAAGTATTGCATTCTGAAGATACTGCTTTTCGCCCGTTGCCTTGTACAATAAAACCGACGCGCCTATAAATGTAGCCTGGTTGTACACGTGCGTCTTCCAGTCTGGCGGGTTGTTGCCGTGGCGGCTGTCGGCCACACGCCCGTTCTGTTTGTCGAACAGGTTTTCCACGCCCCATTGGTATATCTCCTTACCTTTTTCCAAATATTCCTGCCTTGAAGGAAAAGCGTCGTTGTTGCCCGCATGGCTCTCCCGGTTATCGGGTACATTATTATATAATGTGAGCGCGGCAACCGCAGTGGGAAAGTTAATGCAAGCCATCTTTCCATCGCCGAACTTATTGGGCCTCGGGTTCTTAATGGGCGCCCAGCACCAGAACATGCCGCTATTCTCGGCGTCGTATGAGCCGGTATCGCCCACCTTTTCCGACCCGAACCATACCCGTTTGAAACTCTCCTCCGACAGTTGCAGGTATTCTTCGTTGCCGAACAGTTCGTAAGCGCGCGCCAGGCTGATGGTCCACCACATAATGTCGTCGTAAATAAACCAGCCTGTGTTCTCGTTGTTGTCGTCGAAATCAAAGCCACAATACTGCGCCTTGTTACCTTCAAAAATTTTGCGGCACAATGCTTTGTACTCTACTGAACGTTTTGTGTCGTTCTTTCTCTCAGCCAGTTTGTAAGCATTCATAGCCATATCCCAGAAAATAGGCTGGCACCATATTGCCGCGGCTCCGTTCCAGCGGTCAACGGCACGTGTGAACGAGGAATTAGTCTTGTAGATGTATTTATCCTTATCCAACATCACATTATTGAATCCTTCATACGCCGCCCAAACGTCGCAATCTTCCTGACAGGCAACACCGCTTAAATCTACGTGTTTTACATTCCCAAAAGCAAGCACCGGAAAAAGCAAGCAAAGGAACGCTGTTTTGAATGTTTTCATGTCACACTTTTTATATAGCACATTATTATAAAAATAACCGGCAAATCACCGGTTATTAATCATACTCATTATTCCCACTCGATTGTTGAAGGTGGTTTTGAGGATACGTCATAGCAAACGCGGTTCACGCCGCGCACATTGCGAATGATGTCGTTGCTCACCTGCGCAAGAAAGTCATACGGAAGCCTTGCCCAGTCGGCGGTCATGGCGTCGGTGCTTGTTACGGCGCGCAAGGCAACAGCCTGCTCGTAGGTGCGCTCATCGCCCATCACTCCTACGCTGCGGATAGGCAGGAGAATTACCCCGGCCTGCCAAACGTGATTGTATAGCTCGTCGGTATTTCCGTTCTCGTCAGTTACTTTCCAATCATGAAGCCCGCGAATGAATATATCGTCAGCGTCCTGCAGGATTCTTACTTTCTCGCGTGTTATATCGCCTAAGATACGTACCGCAAGCCCAGGACCGGGGAAAGGATGTCTCAGAATAAGTTTGTCGGGCATGCCTAACTGACGTCCGACCCTGCGCACCTCGTCCTTAAACAACCAGCGGAGCGGCTCGCATAATTTCAAATTCATCTTTTCGGGCAGGCCGCCTACGTTATGGTGGCTCTTTATTGTTTTACCTGTTATGTTGAGACTTTCTATGCGGTCGGGATATATTGTGCCTTGCGCCAGCCAGCGTGCGTCTTGTATCTTCCTGGCTTCGGCTTCAAAGACATCGATAAATCCTTTGCCTATAATTTTGCGTTTCTTTTCGGGTTCGGTAACTCCGGCCAATTCGCTGAAGAACTTCTCGCTCGCGTCAACGCCTATGACATTAAGCCCGAGACATTCGTACTCGCGCAACACATCTTCGAACTCATTTTTCCTAAGCAATCCGTGGTCTACAAAAATGCAGGTAAGATTTTTACCAATCGCCCGGTTCAAAAGCACTGCCGCAACAGACGAATCAACGCCGCCGCTGAGTCCCAGAATTACTTTGTCATTTCCTAATTGCTCTTTCAGCTCTGCCACTGTAGTGTCCACAAAAGAGGCGGCACTCCAGTCCTGCCTGCTGCCGCAAATATCAACCACGAAGTTGCGCAAAAGCTGTGTTCCTTGCACTGTGTGATATACTTCCGGATGGAACTGCACGCCCCACACGCGCTCGCTTTCCGAAGCAAAAGCCGCATACTTAACCTTTTCGGTTGAAGCTATTGCCGTAAATCCTTCGGGCAAAGCCGTTATTGTGTCGCCGTGGCTCATCCACACCTGTGAATTTTCGGATATTCCTTTGAACAAAGGATTCTTTGCGTCGTAGGACGCAAGGTTTGCGCGGCCGTACTCGCGCGTTGCAGCAGGTTCTACCTTTCCGCCATGAGTATATGCTATGTATTGTGCTCCATAACAAATGCCCAATACCGGATAACGCCCGCACAATTTGCCCAAATCGACCTTAAAAGCCTCGGGGTCGTACACGCTATAAGGCGAACCGCTCAAAATGACTCCTATTACTGAATCATCTCCTTCAGGAAACTTGTTATAGGGAAGTATTTCGCAGAAAGTGTCAAGTTCACGCACTCTGCGCCCTATCAGTTGGGTTGTTTGTGACCCAAAATCAAGAATAATTATTTTCTGTTGCATTGCTTTCCTTTTGTTTTATGCGCAAAGTTAGCAAAAACAGCCGAAACAACACCGGGAAAGCCTGCAATTAAGCAGTATATAAAGTTTCAAAAGTAAATATCGCAACGCAAAATACTTACTTTTTCTTTATACACACCCTCGTCTCTTGAAAGCACGCAAGCAACTGGCAAATCTCACTGCCTGCCCACTGTCTTACCCGGATGCTTAGCATGCACATCCGTTGCCTTAGCCGTTTCCGATACTATAGCTCCTTTGTGTATAGCCTCTGCAGCCGGGACGTTTTTGGTTCCTTTGGCAACTGCACGAAGCATAGCAAAAAAAGCGGCATAGCTAAGCACATCGACAACAACTAAAAGATTATAAGATTGACTTATATCGAACAGAACAGTATTGAGCAAGCAATAAAACACGAACAAAGACAATATTATGTACAGAGCCTGGTGCATAGAAAAACCCGCCTGCATTATCTTGTGATGTATATGCGTCTTGTCGGCTTTGAAAACCGGTGCACGACGCGCAAGTCGACCCAACGTAACACGTGCCACGTCGAATGTCGGCACTATCAATACTGTATAAGGCCAAAGAAGGGCTTCCTGCCGGTATGGAAAAATCGAAGGGTTATTCATCGCGTACTTCAGGGCAAGGTAAGCTATTGCATAACCGAGTATCAAACTGCCGGTATCGCCCATAAAAGTTTTCGTTCCTTTTTTCACTTTTCCAAAGAAGTTAAAATAGAAGAACGCTATCAACGACCCCATTAAAGCGCTGGCCATAAAAGAATAAGCCGATGGCCTGTTATTTACGAACAACAATACAAACACGAACAGAATCATAAAACACAATCCCGACGCAAGGCCGTCGATACCGTCAATTAAATTGATGGAATTGACTATCGTTAGAACTAAAAAAACGGTTAGCGGATAACTTATAAAGAGCGGTATTTCATAAATTCCCATAAAACCGTACAAATTATTAAGATATAAGCCGCAAACAGGGAAGAAACATGCCGCAACTATCTGCACAATGAATTTGCGCTTAGCCCGCACTCCTACCAAATCATCTATAACTCCTATTATATATATTAGAAACACGCCCGCTACAAGCACAAACGTTGAAGCCTGCAGCACAGGAGGGTTCTGGTTCAGAAAAATCAGCAACACAAAGGCAGCTATCATACCCGTAAGCATTGCCGGCATGAACAATATTCCGCCCAAACGAGGCACGGCCAGTCTGTGGATTTTCCGCTCGTTAGGCCTGTCGTACAAATTTTTCTGTTCACAAAACTTTATAACGTGCGGCATAAGAATAGCCGTAAAAGCACAACTTACCAAAAAGGCCACAATAGTATATACAACCATAAGGCGTTTTATTTTTATAACTTATTTTATAAACGTATAATGCACTCGTATTATTATAACTCGTGAAAATAAAATAAAACTATTGTTTCATTCTTGCACAAAGCGTATATGCGGCGCGCAAAAGTGTATCTCTGCCTCAGGCAAATTTATGTGGCAAAAAGAAAACTCGGGTGTCGTTTATTGTCTTTAGTTTTGGCTTGTTTTTTAAACGAGTTTTCAAGGGGCAAAAAATATGTCTGAGATATTTTGAAATATGTCAGACATATTTTGAATTATGTGCCTTGTATTTTTTATTTGCTCCTACGAGTGGTTAACGGCATGAAAATCAGTTTTCACTTTTTCTGCCCCGGAACAGACTTTTTTCACCTTATTTTTTACGCCATTTTAACAGGTAATTGCAATAGGTGTTCCTTGTTGCCGCAACTGTTTATTTCACGATAGAGAAGAGTATTTCAGCTCCGCCTTGTATCTATCGTTACAATCTCAATCACAGCTGGTATTACCCCTACACCACCGGGCAAAAACAAAACCAAAGACCATTGCGTAAAATAACGGCAACAGTCTTTGGTTTTATCTTAATATGCAAGGCACTCCTATATGCCTTATGCCTGTGCTTCGCTTTCTGTTATTGTTTGAACAGATACGACACTACGGTCGCGGCGTCCACGTTTGAAGGTAACAATACCATCGGTAAGTGCAAACAATGTATCGTCACTGCCGATACCTACGTTCTTACCGGGGTAATGCACTGTCCCGCGCTGGCGAACTATGATGTTGCCCGCTTTGCAGAATTGTCCGCCCCAAATCTTTACGCCTAATCGTTTTGAAGCTGATTCACGTCCGTTCTTAGAACTACCTACACCTTTTTTATGTGCCATGATTGATTCTCCTTTTTAGATTAAGCTATTACTTCTTTTATTTGTATCTCAGTGAACTGTTCGCGGTGACCGTTGCGCTTGCGCTCGCTTTTGCGACGCTTCATGTGGAAAACGATAACCTTATCGCCCTTTACCAAAGGACGAAGAACTTCACAAACTACTTTCGCTCCGCTTACGGTGGGAGTGCCTACCTCTACTGCGCCATTGTTGTCTACCAACAGCACCTTGTCGAATTCAACGGTTTTACCTTCTTCAGCGTCTTTAATGTGGTGAACAAAGATTTTATTTCCCTGCTCCACTTTAAACTGCTGGCCGTTTATCTCTACGATTGCGTACATTTGATATTTTTATTATACGGTTTTTCCCGGGGGTGAATGCTCCATGCGGCATTTCTTTGTATAACCCTTGAAGGACTTGACAATTTTGTTATACCACGAGACTTTTAGCTGTTTTCGGGTAATCGGCTGCAAAAGTACTTATTTATTTTAAATCACACAAGGTTTAAAGCGCAATTCTTTATGCTCTTGTACTTTTTAATGTTTCATTTGTCCGAGTTCAAGAGTTGCAACTACGTATTCCGAACATGTACCTATACGGAACTTTGCTCCCCATATTCCCATGCCGGAGCTTACGTAATACCGCGTATCCTTCAATCTGTATGGGCCATAGGCATTTTCGTATATCGCTTCGGTTATCCACGAAAGCGGCCACACCTGCCCGTGGTGCGTATGTCCGCTAAACTGAAAGTCAACGCCTGCATTCTCTGCTTTTTCAAGCTCATAAGGTTGGTGGTCAAGCAATATGATATACCTGCTTTTGTCCACACCTTGCACAAGCGACTGCACGCTTTTGCGTCTTCTGTTGCTTCGGTCGTCGCGCCCTATGATACTTATACTTTCATTGAAATCAACCACGCTGTCTCGCAAAAGCACAATTCCGGCGTCAGAGAAAAACTTTTGCGCATGCCGCATACCGCAATAATATTCGTGATTGCCGGGACAGGCATAAACAGGAGCATTCAACTTACGAAACTCCGTTGCCATGTTTTCTTCAATCAATGGCCGTATGCTGCCGTCTATAATATCGCCGGCTATTAATATCAAATCCGGATTTTCGGCATTAATCATCGTTACCCAACGCGAAAGTTCCGATTTCGTATTATGGTAGCCCAAATGCAAATCGCTCAACATTACAATTTTCAAAGCATTTGCCTTTTCTGATTTTTTGCCGGAAATGAGATTAATTTGCCGGCGCTCTTTGTTTTTGTAATGTATGTTGCCATAAACAAACACTGCCGTCAACAGCACGAATAAAACTAAAGCCGTAATGCCGTTGTTCGTTACAATGCTTTTTGGAACTATTCGCAATAGAACACCAATATCAATAAGCAGAAAAAGTATTACGGTGTACAATAATATCACAAGCGCCGAAGTCCCCGTTTCATAACACACTTGCGCCATACGCAAAGGAAGCCGCCCTGCCACTCCGCTGAAGTTGAGAACAAACGCCACGACGGATATGAAAATAACGGCAGCAGTTGCCAACCTCAGCAAATTGTTTTGCGGAAGCAGATGCCATAAGTGCCAGCCGACGTATGACAACCCGGCTATTGGAAGTATGGTAAATATCATCAACCACATATATCTATCGTATGTTTATCGACTTATCTCGGGGGTGCTTTATTAGCGTAAAGCATACTTGCTTCAACGTAGGATTTGGTTGCAATTACACTTTGCAATTTATTTGTCTGCACTACCCCGTTGCATACAAAAAATATGTCTGAGGTATTTTAAAATATGTCTGACATAATTCAAAATATGTCTGACATAATTTTTATTTGCACTTTTGCATGAATTTTTCGCGGTTTACTATGTAGCGCAAATGCGTACCGCTACCTATTATATTCTCACCTTGCCTTGCCGTTATATCGAAAAACAGTTTTCTTCCTTCTACCTTTGTCAGTATTGCCGTAGCCGTCACATTGCTACCTATCGGAGATGGCTTCAAGTGCGACGATTCGATTTGTCCACCTACTGTGGTATCGCCTTCCTGTAATTGTTCAGCAACGGCAAGCATTGCAGCGTTTTCCATTAGTGCCGTCATTATTGGTGTTGCCAGCACATCCAAGTCTCCTGAGCCGACAGACTTTGCCGTATGGTTCTCGGTTACCGTCAGTGTTGAAGTGTACGTAAGTCCGGGTTGTAAAGCCATGTTGTCTTATTTTGTTTTTGCTGCAAATGTCGTAAAAAATACGATTTTAAGCAACCCGTGAATTACTGATATGCAAAATGACTTTATTGGAAAATAAAATTATTTTGCCATAAAAGTCATTTTTTATGCTATTACATTATGATTTATAGTTGCATATATTGCTTTTTTTTCTTAGCTTTGCTAAGTAATGGTTGTTTATTTGCAAAGTAGCAGAAAAAACGAAGGTTTGTTTTTATTATTTTGCGAATTTTGCCGGCACGTGGAAGCGGGTTTACCGTTCCAAAGTATAAATAGTGTAACTCTAATACTTATGGAAGAAGATTACGACTATGTGGAATTGCATGTTACGAATGTGCGGAAGGTTGAATCAGACCGTCGCCGCTGTATCGTAAGTATGCAGCCCAACAATGATGTCCGCGAATTTATGTTCTTCACCGACGAATATAATGCGGCCCGGATTGCATTGCGCGCTTTTCCGGAAAAATCGCAGATGATAAACACTACTCTTTGGAGCGAGTTGACCATCAATGCCCTCAGCGCATTCGATGTGACAGTAAAGAACGTAACGGTTATAAGAGGCAAGGACGAGATTTTCCGGTCTATACTTGCAATGTACAACTCCGACACAGGTATAAACGTCAATATTTCCGCAAATGTTCCCGACGGGGTGATGATTGCGCTTAGCAGCAACATTCCGGTGCGAATGGGGCGAAAATTGTTTGAAGACGTATCAGGTATAAACGACAACGGCAACAAGGTAAAAATCCCGCTAAGTCTGTTGCCGCGCAATATAATAGAAAACAGACTCGCCAAAGCCGTTGAAAACGAAAACTACGAATTGGCGTCGCTTCTACGCGACGAGCTGAAGCGGCGCGATACGCAAGAGTAATGCAGCGGTAGCCGCTTATGAACAAAAAGAATCTTAAATGAAAGAAATACATTATTTTTTCGCGCCCGACGCAGAAATAACCGAAGAACTCCCAGACGAAGAAGCCCGACACGCAGCTAAAGTACTGAGATTAAACCGCGGCGACGAAATAGTTCTAATAGATGGAAAGGGCTTGTTCCATAAAGCAAAGGTTGTCGAAATAAGCCCGCGTTCCTGCCGATATAGTATTTATGAATCGGAACGTAGCCTGCCTACTTGGAGCGGACGAATACATTTGGCTGTTGCCCCTACGAAAAACATGGAGCGCGTGGAGTGGCTGGTAGAAAAAGCCGCAGAAATAGGCTTCGACGAGTTGTCTTTCGTCAGTTGCCGTTTTTCCGAAAGGCGGACATTGAGGCTCGACCGCATAGAAAGAATACTTGTATCGGCTGTCAAGCAGAGCCGTAAGGCATATCTTCCGAAAGTAAACGAAATGGTCCCGTTCGAGCAGTTCGTCAAGAATAAAAACATCGCAGGAGCACGTTACATAGCACACTGTCTTGATGATAATACAACTTACGAAAAACACGAGGAAGAAAAGGCTATTCCTTTAAAAGGTTGCAGATATTATTTCCCCTCAATATTAGCGCAAGGAGACATGACTGTGCTTATCGGCCCTGAAGGAGATTTCAGCACCGAAGAATTAAACATGGCTCTGGCAGAGAATTTTGTTCCGGTAAGTTTAGGAAATAATCGTTTGCGCACCGAAACAGCCGCTTTATACGCCGTAATGCTAATGAACCTCAAGAACTCTTTGCGTAACGACGGATGTACATACGTAGATGCGCTTAAATAAGCCGTTTGCTTTTTATTTTTTTGTTTTTATTATGGATATGAAAAAGAGTGCTTTTGATTTTTGCATGAAAGCACCAAGTTTACTTACTGTAAAAAGGGGAAACGCCGTAAGACACCTGCTTTTATTTATTTATGCCTTTACTTGTACAGCGTTGTTTTCCTGTTCGAGTAAAGAATATAAAGACATCGTACCAAAAGATTCCCCCGCCATAGCAAGGATAAACCTTTCCGCGTTAAAGAACGACGCACAACTGTCCGACGAGCAGGCTTCGGCATTTGTAAAAAAGGTTATTCCCTTTGCTCCCGGGCTGGACTTGTCGCAGCCAGTCTACGCTTTTGTTTCTCCCGGCCGTTATTTCGGTTTTTTATTCTCTGTGGACGACGGCGATGTCTTGAAAAAATCAATAATGCAGGCAGCAGAGATTTCCTCGCTAAGAGAAGGCGGCGGATTGGAATGGGCTGTATGGAAAGGCAGTTGGCAAATGGCGTGGAACGACGACGCATTGCTTATGCTTGGCCCTGTTTCTACTTCAGAACGGGCATTCGTCACCCGCACAATGGCAGCCATGTTCAATAGCGACGAAGGCATGAGCGACGGCAACTTATATCCCCGCATAGAAGCCATGGATGAAGATGTCGCAATCGCAGCGAATGCAGATGTTCTGCCTTCGGTGTATGGCAAGTTGCTTGCTTCACCGTTGGGAAAGAATGCCGATCTTTCGGATATTCGGATAGTAATGGGCGTAACGTTGAAAGGTAATGAAATACGCCTGTCTAATGTACTGGAATCCAAACAAGACAATATAACATTAACCGACGACGGTTTCCTGAAGCCTTATGAGGGTCTGTTCAAACCTGTTGCAAACGCAAATACTCCGGTTGTAGCTTTAATGGGAATAAATGGCAACGAATTATACAAACAACTGTCATCGAATAAAGACATTAACATGCTGTTGATGGCCCTCAGCATGGATTTCAGCATTGATAAAATAACAAAAAACATAAACGGAGATGTTGCGGTAAGGCTCAACGGCCTGGATTCCTCGGGAAAGCCAGATGTCACCATAAACGCGGCGGTTGGCAACGGCAATGCCGTCCGCAAGATATTCAAACAAGACAAATCGTCCGTTCGAAGCTACGACGGTTACTCACGCCGCATGAACACAGGCCGATCGTTTGATTTTTGGGGCAAATACATTGAAATTTGCTATTCTGACAAAGGGATATTGACGTGCACAAATGAGATTCAACAACCGCATAAAGATTATAATAAAAGCGATACGCTAACAAACGGCAACAGCAACTTTAATGCGGCAGTCGGTAAATTGTGCTATGTGCATGTAAATTGCCCTGCCATGAGCAACTTGGAATTCACGGAATCACTTTTGGGCGGAAAAATCTCAGAAATCTTGCACGGTATGGAATCTCTGGAGTTTTCATTGTCCGACGCAACGCATTCACAATTAGTTATAAGATTAAACAATAATATTCTGTCAAAGCCAACGGCGAACAACTGACGAAACAGCACGGAATAAAAAAAATGCAACGGTTAAAAACAATAAAAAAACGCAATCCGTGTTAATACTAATAAGGAAAAAACGAACCTACTAAGTGAGCATTCAAACCAGATATAACAATACAAACGACAAAGCCCATGAAATAACCGACAACATGGGCGTTATTCAGCGAATAATCAAGCGAATATTTGACATAATAGGCGCAATTTTGGGGTTAATACTTTTTTCTCCTTTATTTCTTGTCATATTCATACGCCTGAAGCAAAAAAACGAAGGAAGCGTCATCTTCAAACAAGAAAGGATAGGTTACGGCGGCAAACCGTTCTATATATACAAGTTCCGCACCTTCCAAGCCGACGCCGAGAGCGAAGGGCCATGCCTTGCTCCAAATAATGATGAAAAGCTGACAAGCTACGGCAAATTTCTACGCGAGCGACATCTGGACGAGTTGCCGCAGTTCTGGAACGTACTCACAGGCGACATGAGCATTGTCGGGCCAAGGCCGGAACGGAAGTTCTATATTGACAAGATAATGCAGCACAACCCGAACTACAGCTACATATATCTCATGCGCCCGGGCCTGACATCCGAAGCAACCCTGAAAAACGGCTACACAGATACGATGGAAAAAATGCTGCGCCGCCTGGACATGGACCTTAATTACCTGCAAACGCGCTCGTTGCTTATTGACATAAAGATTGTTTTGCTTACGGCGAGGATGATTTTGTCAGGAAAAAAATTCTGAAAAACCTTTCTGAAAACAGGTGCGAAAACGAGTGTTTTTCGCAATGGAAATTGAAAACTATTTTTCAATGCGTTATATCCCATTGGGAGCAAATAAAAAATACAAGGCACATATTTCAAAATAGGTCTGACCTATTTTAGAATATCTCAGACATATTTTTCGCCCTTTGAAAACCCGGGCAAAAACGTGGCGTAAAATACAGACACGACACAGACATCCACCATAAAAACCGCCTTTCCACCCGCGTCAAGTAAAAAAAGAGGAACCCCAATCGTACCGTATGCTCATTATACAGCCAAATATATTTGCGGTATAGAAAAATATTCATACATTTGCACACTGGAACTTAATTTGTGCAAATTATGGAAAATAAAAATATAGGAAGTTTTATCGAACTGATTGAAACTGCCATAAAGGAATACTGGGATCTTGACGCTCTTACAGACTACGACGGAGCCACGCTGCAATACAAAGACGTGGCACGGAAAATAGAAAAGCTACACATCCTGTTCAGCGAAGCCCACGTAAAAAAAGGCGACAAAATCGCAATCTGCGGACGTAACAGTTCACAATGGGCTGCCGCATATTTGGGAATTCTTACTTATGGAGCCGTGGCAGTACCCATACTTCAGGAATTCAAACCGGAACAGATATACAACATCGTAAACCACTCGGAAAGCAAACTACTTTTTGTAGGCGACCTTATATGGCCCACCATTGACGCAAACGAAATGCCCGACCTTGAAGGCATATTCGGACTGCCCGACTATTCATTGCTTGTAAGCCGTGCGGAAACACTCACCTCCGCAAGAGAAAGGCTCAACGAAATGTTCGGGCACAAATTTCCGAAAAACTTCCGCAAGGAACATGTAAGCTACCGGCGGGACGAGACCGAAGAACTGGCCATGATAAACTACACATCAGGCACGACAAGCAACTCGAAAGGCGTTATGATTCCATACCGCGCCCTATGGAGCAACATGGACTTTGCACGCAGCGCGCTGCACATGTGCGTACACAAAGGCAGCAAGCTCGTTTCCATTCTGCCAATGGCCCACATGTACGGCATGGCCTTGGAATTCTTGTTCGAGTTCATTTCAGGGGCACACGTGTTCTTCCTTATGAAAAACCCCAGCCCCACTGTAATCTTCAATGCGTTTGCAAAAATAAAACCCGACTTTATTGCCGCCGTACCGTTGATTCTTGAAAAGGCGCTCCGCTACAGCATACTGCCGCAACTCCAAACTCCCCAAATGCGAATGCTAATGAGATTGCCCTATGTAAGGGAAAAAATCTGCAACATCATTTGCAACAAGATGAAAAAGGCATTCGGCGGGAAATTCTATGAAATAATGATAGGGGGAGCACCTTTGAACAAAGACATAGAAGAATTATTGCACCGCATACATTTCCCTTATGCCATAGTTTACGGGGCAACAGAATGCGCACCCGTGATATGCTATGCCGACTACTCCGTACTCCCCAAAGGTTCATGCGGACGAGTAGTAAAACACATGGAAGTAAAAATCGACTCCCCCGACCCTCAACACGTAGTGGGCGAAATACTCTGCAGATGCATAAACGTAATGTTAGGTTACTACAAAAACCCTGAAGCAACAGCACTTGCAATAGACAAGGACGGGTGGTATCACACCGGAGACTTAGCCGTAATCGATGAATTCGGTTATATTTACATTAAAGGACGCTCCAAAAACATGCTTCTCGGTTCGTCGGGCCAAAACATCTATCCCGAAGAAATAGAAGGAAAACTGAACATGCTGCCATTAGTTGAAGAAAGCGTGATGATTCAGAAAGGGAACAAGTTCTATGCCCTCGTGTATCCCAACCAGGAAGGTGTGAAAGAACGCAAACTCACTCCTGCACAGCTAAAACAGGTTATGGAGCAAAACCGGCGTACCTTAAACGGCACCTTACCGATGTATTCACAAATTTCGGGTATTAAAATCGTAGACAAGGAATTTGAAAAGACCCCCAAACGCAGCATAAAACGGTTTTTATACGCGAACTACGATGTCAACTGACATAAGAAGCCTCGATTATTCTGCCTGACATATAAGTGTTATAGTCAAATCTTCATCTAATGAGGCATTATTTGCCGTTTTGGCATAAACTTTGCTTACTTTGAATTAAACATGATTGCGGGCACACCGCACGTACTGAAAAACTCTCGTTACAAAAACGCAAGTTTACTGATAGAGTTAATTCGAAACATTTGCAAAAGCAAAGAACTACTAAAAATGAACAACCAATTTTCACCAAGAGTATCTCACATACTCATATACAGCAAAGAAGAAGCAGAACGTTTAAGGTCGAACTTAATCGACCCGGGACACCTGTTCCTCGGGTTGTTGCGCGAAAATTCAGGCAAGGCAATAGAGATTCTAAACAAATTTCACGTAAGACTTGACGACTTAAAACGTGAAATAGAAGAAAAACTGAATCAGGAATCAAGTAACAGCCGCAAGGATATATTCAACGAAATAACATTATCCGATTCCTCTGCAAAAATTCTGCGCCTGTGCACATTAGAAGCAAGGCTACTGCATAGCAACTTTGTTGACACAGAACACCTGCTGCTGGCGCTTCTTAAAGACAACAGCAATATGGTATGCAGTATACTAAGGAACAATGATGTTACATACGAAGCGGCCCACGACATGCTGGCAATGAAGCCAGACATTCATTCGGGATTCGGCTTTAGCCAGGACGAAGAAGACGAAGAAAACGAGCCACGAAACAAACCGAGCGACACAAAAATTTCCAGCAGCCAGGCAGCGCCTAACAACGATACGCCTGTATTGGACAATTTCGGCTTTGACCTAACGGCAGCTGCAAGAAAAGGAAAGCTTGACCCAGTCGTCGGACGCGAAAAGGAAATAGAACATCTGGCACAAATACTAAACCGCCGCAAAAAGAACAACCCCGTTCTAATCGGCGAACCAGGAGTCGGTAAAAGTGCTATAGTCGAAGGGCTGGCCACAAGAATCATCCAGCATAAAGTGCCGCGCACTTTCTTACACAAAAGAATCATTGCACTGGATATGGTTTCGCTCGTAGCCGGCACTAAGTACCGCGGGCAATTCGAGGAACGCATTAGGGGACTGCTTGACGAGCTACAAAAAAATCCTAACATAATTCTTTTCATTGACGAAATCCATACTATTGTCGGCGCGGGTTCTGCGCCGGGAACAATGGACGCCGCAAACATATTGAAGCCGGCATTGGCAAGAGGTGAAATACAATGTATCGGCGCAACAACGATGGATGAGTTCCGCAAGTCAATTGAAAAAGACGGGGCTTTGGAACGCCGCTTCCAGAAAATAATCGTTGAGCCAACAACTCACGACGAAACACTGCAAATACTCAACAACATAAGGGAACGCTATGAAGATTTTCATAATGTGCGTTTCACAGACAAAGCATTGGAAGCATGCGTTTCTCTTACCGACCGATACATTAGCGACCGCTGCCAGCCAGACAAGGCTATCGACGCACTTGACGAGGCCGGCTCAAGAGCACATATCACAAATCTGAAAGTGCCAAAAGATATAGAAGAGCAAGAAGCGCACATAAACGAAATACGAGAAAAAAAGAACGAAGCCGTATCAAAGCAAGACTTTGAAGAGGCGGCAAACCTGCGCGACCAGGAAATGAACCTGACTCTTTTATATGAAGCCCGCAGAAAAGAATGGGAATTAAGTCTAAACGAGAATCGTGAGACCATCGACCTGCCGCAAATAGAAGAAGTTGTTTCATACATGTCGGGCATTCCTGTTCAAAAAATGGTAAGAGCTGAGAACATACGCCTGAAAGGCATGCACGAAGCACTGGCAAATGCAGTAATAGCGCAAGAAACGGCTATCACAAAAATAACAAAAGCTATTATGCGCAGCCGGATAGGACTTAAAGACCCAACCAGGCCTATCGGGACGTTCATGTTCTTAGGTCCGACCGGCGTCGGGAAAACATTGCTTGCAAAAAAATTAGCCGACTTCATGTTTGGCTCAGAAGATGCCTTAATCAGAATCGACATGAGCGAATACATGGAGAAATATTCTGTAAGCCGCCTGGGTGGGGCGCCTCCCGGATATGTAGGTTACGAAGAAGGCGGCCAGCTGACAGAACGTGTACGCAGACACCCCTACTCCATAATCTTGCTCGACGAGATTGAAAAAGCCAACAACGATGTATTCAACCTCCTGCTCCAGGTTATGGATGACGGAAGATTGACAGACAGCAACGGGCGAACTGTAGATTTCAAGAACACCGTTATTATAATGACTTCGAACAGCGGCACAAAACAATTACGCGAGTTCGGACAAGGGATTGGCTTTGAAGCAATGACCTCGGTTGACAAAAAGAAAAGCGACGACATTATAAGAAAAGCATTAAACAAATCGTTTGCCCCCGAGTTTCTCAACCGTATAGACGAGATTATAATGTTCGACCCCCTCACCGAAGCGGCAATACGCTCCATTGCGGACATCGAAATAGACAAATTCGTAAAACGCGTTGAAGGTCTTGGTTATGCGCTCACTGTTGACAATAACGCACGCGATTTTATTACCCAAAAGGGGTACGACTCCAAATTAGGCGCGCGCCCTCTGAAACGCGCTATACAAACATACCTTGAGGACAAAGTATGCGAACTGATGATGAATTTAGAAAACGAAGAAAATCATGATATAGTGGCATACACCGATGACAAGGGGGATAATCTTAACGTAGAATGGAAGAACAAATAACTTCACGACACAACAGCATTGGAATATCTCAATAACACGAAAGCCGTACTATCCTCTTAGGAATCAGTACGGCTTTTATTTTTCCCGAACCCCATACGCTGTTCCATGCTATTAGAACTGCCTTACATAGCATAAAGCAAAAACTGCCGCATTAATTTGTTCCGACGTTCGCCTTTCGCTATTTTTGCATTCCATTTCTACATATTTATTAGCTACTACAAGAAAGCCGTATGAACTGGATTATTCTGATTGTTGCCGGACTCTTCGAGTCCGGTTTTGCTTTTTGTTTGGGAAAGATGAAAGAAACGTCGGGTGCCGGATATTATCTTTGGTGTGCAGGATTTCTAATAAGTCTTGCGCTAAGCATGATATTGCTGGCCAAGGCTGTCAGGACCTTACCCATCGGCACGGCATATCCCGTTTGGACAGGGATAGGAGCTGTAGGGACCGTACTCATCGGAATAGTATTCTTGAACGAGCATGTGAGCTTCATGGGG
>URSZ01000028.1 GCA_900550635.1 uncultured Prevotella sp.
CACTCGACGTTACTACTTAATTTCCTAATGACCGTTTTGGGTTAAACTAAGCCCCGGCTTACCGGCAGGCTTGTATGCCGGGCCACACAGGCAAACACACAAGGCACACACGCCAAACAGCATAAGGCGCGTAAGCCGTGAGCGCGCAAAACGCAGGATTTTAACATTGCAAAATAAAAACCGGGTAGGAGAAAAACAAAATTAGGTCTGAGATATTTCAAAATATGTCCGACCTTTTTCAAAAAACAAGGCACTAATTTTTCACCCCTTCAAACCCCACTGAAAATCAAAGCCTTACAAATGTCGTTTTTTGTCTGTATCAACCCGCTTTCGAGCGACGGTATTTTAACATATGGGCATAAAAAATCCGTTCTGCTTACTTATGAGGCAAACAGAACGGATGTATGGTTAACTCAAGAATCCCAAAAGCACACCTGCTGCAACTGCCGACCCGATTACACCGGCCACATTCGGCCCCATTGCGTGCATGAGCAGATAGTTGCTGCTGTCGTATTGCAAGCCGAGCTTGTTGGATATTCGGGCGGCCATAGGCACTGCCGATACGCCGGCGTTGCCTATGAGCGGGTTTATCTTCTTGCCTTCGGGCAGTAACAGGTTGAATACCTTAACGAACAACACTCCCGAAGCTGTGGCTATTATGAACGAGAGCGCACCGAGCAGGAAAATAAATATCGTGTCACGCGTGAGGAACACGTCGGCCTGCGTGGAACAACCTACAGTAAGCCCGAGCAACATCACGACGATGTCGTTTAAGGCGCTTCCGGCCGTCTTGGCAAGGCGAGTGGTTTTTGTACTCTCCTTCAACAGGTTGCCGAAGAACAACATGCCTAACAACGGCAGGCCCGACGGCACTATGAATGTTGTGAGCAACAGTCCTACTATAGGGAAAATTATCCTCTCGGTTTGCGAAACGTGGCGCGCTGGCTTCATCTTTATCAGACGTTCCTTCTTTGTAGTGAGCAACCGCATTAAAGGCGGCTGTATCACCGGCACAAGCGCCATGTAGGAATAAGCGCACACGGCTATCGCACCCATAAGGTTGGGAGCGAGCTTTGACGAAAGGAATATGGCCGTAGGACCGTCGGCACCGCCTATAATGGCTATTCCGGCGGCCTGGTTGGGCTCGAAACCCAGCAACAGGGCAAGCATATATGCCCCGAATATACCGAACTGCGCGGCTGCGCCTACAAGAAGCAGCTTGGGGTTCGCTATCAACGCAGAAAAATCGGTCATGGCACCTATGCCGAGGAATACAAGCGGAGGATACCATCCTCCCTTGACTCCCTGGTAAAAGGTGTTCAGAACCGAATTGTCTTCATAAAGGCCAATCTCAAGCCCCACAGCCTTGAAAGGGATGTTTCCGAGTATTATTCCCAGACCGATAGGTATGAGGAGCAACGGTTCGAAGTCTTTCTTTATGGCAAGCCATATAAAGAACATGCCGAAAAGAATCATTACCAGATTTTCATACGAGGCACAGGCAAAACTTGTGTACGTAAGAAAATCGTTGAACTTCGAAGAGAGAAAAAGCCCTAAATCGTGCATTTAGAAAAGTTATCCTATTGTTAAGAGAACAGTGCCTTCCATTACGGAATCGCCCTTGTTTACGGTAATTGAAGTAACCGTTCCGTCGTTCTCGGCATTGATGTTGTTCTGCATTTTCATAGCCTCGAGCACAACGACTGTCTGTCCTTTCTTAACCGCGTCGCCAACTGCAACTTCAATCGATGTTATTACTCCGGGAAGCGGAGCTTTGAGCGGAGTGCCCTTGCCCGGTGTTTGCGACGCTGCCGGCTGTGCTGCCTTAGGCGCAGGAGCTGCTGTGGCAGGAGCGGGAGCAGGAGCTGCCGAAACTGCACTGTCGGAAGCTACTGAAATACCCGAGATTGAAGGTATGCCTTCGCCGCCTTCGCCTTCCATTTCAACATCGAAAGAGATACCGTTAACTTCAACTTTTGCGTTTTTGCCGTTTATCTCGTTTATTACAACGTCATAAGTCTGGCCGTTTACACGATACTTGTATTGTTTCATTGTCTTTGTTGTTATTTTCTGGTTTTTGGATTATTTGTTTACAGCATTGAAGTTAAGGGAATATTCGTTCCATTGCGTATGCTTGTTCTCATACGTAATAACACCGCTTTCCTCGTCATGAACTTCATTGTTCAACGTCTCGTATGTCGCCATGGCTATGGCGGCAAACATCTCGTTCGTACAGCCGTCGGGAAGCGTGATATTTCCTGCTGTGGAAGATATTTTCGCTATCGTACCGGCTTTCTCATCGATTGTTATAGTAAGTTCGTCGGAACCTTGCTGGTATTTGTAAGTTCTCATTGTTATTTTACTATGGTTCTAAAATCTATCCAATGTTATATGAATCTAAAGCTATATATGCTGCGCGCCTTGCTTCCTTTTTAGCTCAGTTTTTTACGGTTTGACCATTCTGCTAACCGCTAATCCGCGGATTCCAATTGGAACGGCACGATTTTATGGTTATTATTCCGCTTTCCTCGTCATGGTTTCCCATTGCCCTGTTCAGTCCTAAGGCTATTACCGCCATATAAACCTCGCGGAGGGATTCCGCACTGACGACATTGCCGTTTTCTCCGGACTCCGCAGTAGCGTTGCCTTCCTTTCTGCTTTCATTCCTTTTCTTAAAGAAATATCCGAATATATGGAAGAACACATATAACGAAATCAGGCAGCTAAATACGATTCCCATTCCCAGGATGGCCATACCGAAACCGTAAGGGTCGTTTTCCTTGAATTCTGCAACCTTGTCTTCCCTGCCGGTTCCCGAATTGTTGGCGCTTCCGGGCGTAACGTTTCCCGGAGGAGTTATACACCACGTGTAACCGTCCTTGCTTTCTGAAAGAACGCGTGCATAGGAATACCCGGCGGGCACTTCTGCCGGAACCGTTACCGAATCGAGAAGGGTACGTGCGTTTCCGTCGAAAAGAGCTATGAAGTTTTCCTTTCCCGGAACCAACTTGAAGTTGGTATGCAACGTACCAAGATTAGTACATCCGTCGGCAAAAAAGACTATGCGCTCCTGCGCTTCCAACTTCGTGCGGGAATCTCCGCGCGAAATGAGCGACATTAGCTTCACTCTTTCGCGCACCGGCATATCCTCTACAGCCTTGCGGTTGTTTGTAAGGTAGCAATTCTGCAGGTTTACCGTTCCCCACGAGGTGTTAGCCACCTCTATCCACGACGGGCGGTTTCCGTATTCGTCCACTAGTCCGTTGGTGTTGCCAACCACCACTTCGCTTATCTTGAAGCTGCCGGCGCTCTGCGCAGCAGCCTCTAAGACAAACAAGAGTGAGATTAACGCTATGGAGAGGGTTTTCCTGAGCAGCATTATTCAGAATCTTCCTTTACAATGGGATATTACCGTGTTTCTTGGCCGGACGTGTTTCGCGTTTGTTGGCAAGCTGCGCCAGCGCGCGGCAAATACGGAAGCGCGTATTGCGTGGTTCGATAACATCGTCGATATATCCGTATTTAGCAGCCTGGTACGGATTGGTAAACAGGTCGTTGTATTCTTTTTCCTTTTCAGCCAGGAAAGCCTTCGGGTCTTCGTGTGCCTTGGCTTCCTTAGCATAAAGGATAGCAACTGCACCGCTTCCGCCCATTACGGCTATTTCGGATGAGGGCCATGCGTAGTTGAGGTCGCCTTTCAACTGTTTGCAGCTCATAACGATGTGCGAACCGCCGTAGCTCTTCCTCAAAGTAACAGTAACTTTGGGAACTGTAGCCTCGCCGTAAGCGTAAAGCAGTTTTGCACCGTGGTCGATTACGCCGTTGTACTCCTGTCCTGTACCGGGGAGGAATCCGGGCACGTCAACCAGCGTAACGATAGGAATATTGAATGCGTCGCAGAAACGCACGAAGCGTGCGCCCTTGCGGCTTGCGTTGCAGTCGAGCACGCCGGCATACACGCTGGGCTGGTTTGCCACTACGCCAACGCTCTGTCCGTTGAAACGGGCAAAGCCTACGATTATGTTGCGTGCAAAGTTAGCATGCACCTCGAAGAACTCGCCGTTGTCAACGATAGCGCTGATGACTTTGTACATGTCATAAGCCTGGTTTGCGTTGTCGGGGATAATCTCGTTCAGCATGTCTTCCTTCCTGTCCACGGGGTCGGTGCATTCCTTGCGCGGAGCCTCCTCCATATTGTTTTGCGGAATGAACTCGAGCAGTTTGTGAACCAGATATGCTGCTTCTTCCTCGGTCTTGGCCGTGAAGTGTGCCACACCGCTCTTGGTTGAATGCACCGAAGCACCGCCGAGGTCTTCCTGCGATACATCTTCGCGGGTCACAGTCTTAACCACTTTAGGGCCGGTAAGGAACATGTACGACACGCCTTCGAGCATTATAACGAAGTCGGTTAGCGCGGGCGAATAAACCGCACCTCCGGCACACGGACCGCTGATAACTGAAATCTGCGGTATAACGCCGGAGCTTTCGATGTTGCGCTGGAAGATGTTTCCGAAGCCGGCAAGCGAACTGATACCTTCCTGGATACGTGCGCCGCCGGAGTCATTGATTCCTATGCACGGTGCTCCCATTTTCAGCGCCATGTCCTGAACCTTGCAGATTTTCTCGGCCATTGTTTCGCTCAAAGAGCCGCCGTTTACGGTAAAGTCCTGTGCAAAAACATAAACAAGGCGACCGTTAATCGTACCGCTGCCGGTTACGACTCCGTCGCCAAGGTATTGTTTCTTCTCCATGCCGAAGTTGGTGCAACGGTGGAGCTTGAACATGTCCATTTCCTCAAAGCTGCCTTCGTCAAGAAGCAGCGCAATACGTTCGCGCGCCGTGAGTTTGCCTTTTGCGTGTTGTTTTTCGATGGCTTTCTCACCTCCGCCCAAACGGGCCTGGGCGCGTTTTTCTACCAATTCCCTGATTTTCTCGGTTTGTAGACTCATTACTTACAAAGTTTTATATTATAAATTGATATTCCATTTACAAAAAGAACCGTAAGGACCTTTTTCCCTGCAAAAATAACAAATTTATCGCTAATTCTAAAACGTTGGTGCCGAATTATCGCATTGTCCGAGGGGTTACGGCTGCAAACGGCAGGAGCGTCTTTCATTGTCTGCAATTAAGGCCTGCATTTTTGCATGCCTTGAAACCCCGCAAAAAATATGTCTGAGATATTTTAAAATATGTCAGACATATTTTGAAATATGTGCCTTGTATTTTTTATTTGTTCCAAAGGGGCATATAAAACAAATATCCAAAACTATACAGTAAGCACGCCGAACACCGTTTTTCAGTACAGGGAAAGACACAAAATCAGTTAAGCGTTTTTTGCCTGTAGCCAACAAACAACACATAAAGAATTACAGGTACTCCCCACAATGACATCACTGCATTAAGCGGAATGAAAATGCCGTTACCGGCAGGCAGGTTGCACACAAAGTTGCACGCCAATGCAACTGCGGCACCGCACACCATTGCAAGAGGCATTATAACCTTATGGTTAACCGTGCCGGAAAGAAAACGCGCCACATGCGGAACAGCCAAGCCTATAAATGCCACCGGGCCGCAGAATGCCGTTACCGTAGCCCCCAGCACACCCGTAATAACAAGAATCTTCAAGCGTGCGCTTCTTACCGGCACTCCAAGGTTGCGGGCGTATCCGTCGCCCAGCAACATAATGTTCAACGGTTTAATCATCAATGCCGAACCCACGAGCCCGGCTGTTATAACAGCAGCAAACAAGGGCAACATTCCGGAAGAGACACCGCCGAAATTCCCCATACCCCAAAAAACATACAAATGCACACCTTCGACAGTGGCAAAAGAACTCAACAGACTTATAAACGCCGACGTTACATAGCTAACCATAATTCCGGAAATCAACAACATAAGATTGCTGCGCAATACGGCGGCAAAGGCCGAAAGCATTGCCAGCACGGCAGCCGAACCTACAAACGCGGCAACAAGCACGAGCACAAAGCCCGAGACAGGCAGCGTTGCAGACGCAAGGCCGCCGCCAAGCAACATGATAGCCAGCGCGGCACCGAGGCTTGCGCCGGCGTTTACGCCGAGTATGGACGTGTCGGCCAAAGGATTGGCAAAACAAGTTTGGAGCATGAGGCCCGCCGCCGAAAGTGCCGCACCGCCAAGCATGGCTGTCACGGCCTGAACAAGGCGCGACTCGAGGACAATAAACCGCCATGCTTCGTTGGAAGAACGCCCCAGAAGCACGTCGCACACTCCGGCAGCCGGAATATCGACCGACCCGAAGAAAACATTAAGGCAGAAAAGCACCACAGTTGCTGCGGCGCCGCATGCGAATACTGACGTAATGCGTTTCATTTGCTGGTACATCTTAAAAATCCTGCCAGAGTCATAACAATACTATCATGCGTCTCCCGGAATCACAAACTATTTACTTGACCGGCGAAAAATAGCGGAAACTGTAGTCAGTGCATTTTTCGGGATACAGAATCTTGACCAAATCACCCAAAAGATAATCGGGACGGAAAGGCGATTCATCGAAAAACGGCACTTCAAGCGTATTGCACGAATAGATTCGGCGCTCCCGCCACGGGCGGAAATGCGAATATGCCTCGCGTTCCTTTTTGAGAGAAGCGTATGTAACGCCCGCCATGCCGCAACGCATTACCCACACGTCGGCATTAAGCGCACGGTCGTAAACCGCCTCGAAAGACAAAGGCACGGAGCCGGCCGAGTTGTTACCGCCGAAAATATATTCAGCACCTGCGTCCTTGAAAGCCTGCCCCATGGTGCTTCTCCCGCCCGGAACGTACCAGGCAGCGCCTTGCATAAGATCGCACATCAGCTTGGGATGTCGAGGCATGACCGAAGCAATTTTCTTAAACGACATGTAATTCTTCTCTACCACGGCAAAGAGAGAATCGGCTTCGGCAGAGCAACCGAACAACATGCCGTAAAAACGCATCCATTCAGCCCTGGCCAATGGCGAATGCTCCATGTAATCGGCGCATTCTATTATAGGGACACCCGTACCGGCAAGTTTGCCGTATGTCCCCGACCCGGAGAACGGCGACACGAGCAATGCGTCGGGATTTACTGAAACAATACGTTCCACGTCAGGACTGGCAGACGCTCCCAGGTCCTTTGCTTTCCCGCTTTCTACATGTCTGCGCACCGAAGGCAGCAATATATAACGGTAATCGCAAACCCCGGCTACGGAGCCAAGCCTGCCCAAGGCAGAAAGAAGACCGCAATGCACCGACGTAAAGACCGCCGCCCGCTGCAAGGGTACTTTTACAACCGTACCCGACGGCAAACGGTCTGATACAGGCATGTCGTGCGGTACAAGCACGTAGGTATGCAGCGTTTCCCCTGCTTTCCACGGATTGCTTATGCGTGCAACGCTGTAATTACCGAACTTTTCAACATGCAAAAGCCGGGCGTGGCGAAAAGTCACAGAATCTCCGCTCCCACTCTGAGACGTGCCTTTACGACCGCACGAACAAATCGCAAACATAAGGCACAATATCAGGATTGTGGCGCTTATACCGTAAACTCTGGCATGGAATCTCATTTATCTTTGAAATTTCGCAAGGCAAAAATACGCTTTTTTATCCGGCTACAGGCCAATGGCGGCTATTAACACTCAACAGCCTCCCGTCGAAACGGGAGGCTGTTGAGTATTTGCAATAACGAAAAATTATTTCTTGTAAGAAATTTTCCACGTAAAGGTATCGTAAGCAACTGTCTCGGGATAATCGAACTCGATTGTGTAATAAGGCCCTTCGCCATACATGTGCAGCCACTCTTCGGCCATGTACTCATCGGCGGGATAGACTTGTTCCTTTACGCCGTTGTAAACACGTTGGGTCTTCTCTACCCTCACTTTGCGCGTGAACGCAACGGGGAAGCCATCGCCGTCCATGGTCCATTCGCCTTTGATGTACCATTTGCGGTCGTAGTACGTACTCAAGACCTCCCCTACTTGCGGGAGAGTGGATTCGGTGTATATTTTAACATCCCAATTTCCTGTCTCTTCGTTAAGGTTCAAATGCCGTGCCGTCATATAGTTCTTGCTCGGTTTACCGAACAGTCCCGCCATAGCCACGATATTTGTTTCATCGTCATTGGGCGAATTGAACAGGTCGTCGTTTTCCAGAAGCCCGAAGAAGAATGCGTTCAGGTCTATGCTCGTAAGCGTATTGTTTAAATACGGCGAGAATTCCGACACTCCTTCGCGGTCGTCGTTATATTCCGGTTCATTTGTCGGGCATACCCAACGCACCATATTGCCGTCGGCCCATTCGAAATTATAGGTCTCGGCGCTGTCCATATCCGACTCGCGCGTTGCTCCGCTTATGTATCCGTCGGCGTCGTACTCTACGGATATGCGTTCCCAGGTGTAACCGTCGTTGGTGGAAGCTTCGCTTACCTGTCCTTGTGCGTTAAGTTTGAAAATCCATGGATATTCATAAGAATCTTCCGACACCTTAACTTCGTCCTTTATGCTGTAGTCGAGCATTAGTTTCTCGAAAAGACTGCCGTCCTTGCCGTTGTATATATAATACTCCTTGAGCCTGTTGCTCTCGTCGTATTTGAATTCGTAATTGTAGGGATTGTACGTCCTGCCGTTTTTCTCGCTATAATAGTCGCTGCTGAGTTGCGCCGTTTCGGTAATGGCAGTCACCATGCGGAGGTCTCCCGAAGCGCTTCCGTCGCCCGTCACCGTGACTGTGCACGAGGCCGACACGTCATTGTCCATAGACGATGTGGCCGTAATTACGGCCGTTCCCGCAGCCACAGCCGTTACCTCGCCCGAGACGGGGTGCACTTCAGCCACGAGCGGGTTGCTGCTCGACCATTTAACCGACGTGATAGTAGCGTCGGCCGGCGTTACGGTTGCCGTAAGCGCAGCTGTTTTCCCAACTCCGAGCGTAAGCGCCGACTTGTCGAGCTTTACGGCCGTTACAGGATTCGGTGCTTCGTTCGCACTGCCGTCCTGCTTGTTTGCTTCCTGCACCACAGTTACGGTAAAAGTGTTGTTTCCAGAGCGTATGGTTATCGTCGCCTCGCGCCGCTCGCCCGTATAGTTTTGGTCGAGTTCTATGCGCAGCGTCGTGGGGCCGGCCGGACCGTTGTAGGATTCCTTGTCGCCCACATAAAGCCTGAGCCACACCACGTTGTTGCCCGTCTCGGCAGTGGAGGATTTCACAGCCTTGTCCGCGAGCTGCAAAGCCTCGGCTGCGGCAGCCACCTCGGTAACAGTTGCTGTCCACGCGGCATTGGCCGTGAACGTAAAGCCACCGCCGCCGGTGTTTTCGTTGTCGGCATACGCCGTCTGGTTGCGTTCTTCCTGCGACGGGGGAATGAACGAACCGCCACCGCCGCCTTCGTCGTCGCTGCCGCATGCTGCAAGGAGCAGAACCGACAGCATGGAGATGAGAAGTTTCTTCATGATTTCTTCTGTTTGGTTTGTAAACTATTAATATTATACTAAAAAAATACTGGGATAACCGATTATGGCACGTGGTCTATCTGTACTTGATTGCAAAAATATATAAAATTCAATTCCTAAGGGTAAAAGTGACAAGATTTTATTTTGAACGACACGGTTTTCCGGCAAGGGAAAATATGTCCGACATATTTCAAAACACAAGGCACATATTTTAAAATATGTGCCTTGTGTTTTTTAATTGCTCCCTGGGCGTGCCAACAAGTTGGAAAAGAGTACCGCTTCACGGCATGGAAAAACCGCCATATTTGCCCGCGTTTTCCGCCCGGGTTTCCGCCGTCCGCGCCGCCGGGCGGCAAGGCCGGCTACAAAAAAGGAATGCCCCGCCGCGGGGGAGATTTCCTGCGGCGGGGCAATGGATGTCGTATTCTACAGTCAAGAGCGGCGTCAATGGTCGGTTATTATCGGGTCGAACGCAAAGCTGCTTACGTTTTCATCGCCGGGCTCACCGTCCACGTACCAGTTGACGTGCATGTTGCGGAACACAGAAAGCACTGCCGAGGGGTCTTCTGTGCGCGAGGGCTGCCACTTCGTACAGAACAGCGGGCGGCCGAAGCGGTAGGCCACGCTGTTGAGCCATCCAAGCTCGGGCGAATCCTGCGAAGAGGCGTATGCTATTACATCGCTCATACACCATATATCATAACACATCTCGACGGACGAATTTGCGTACTCGAGCCTGTTCCAACCGGCTTCTCCGCCCCCGTGCACGAGTTGTTCGATGTAATCGAAATCGGCGGGGAATGTAGTGGTGGACACCGTAGGCGTGGCGAATACGGGCTTGGTGGCAAATACCCCGCGCGCGGCGGAGAACAGGGCGGGCAGCAGTTCGGCCACACGCCCGCGGTCTACCGACTGGGTGCAGGGCTTATAGTACACGTCCCATGCCATAATGCGCTCATCCTTGTCGTAACGGCCTATCATGTCGGCCACGTATGCAACAAGCGCGTCCTGGTTGCGCAAGGCATACTTGTCGTTCATAAGCGCGGGAAGAACCGTCATCCCGGCATTGCCGGCCAGTTCAAGAAGGTTGTTGAAATCCTCGAAGAACTTCTCGGAATTACGGAAATAGGTATCAAAATCGAGCTGCACCTGCACACTGTTGTACAAACCGGAAGAGGCTTTTTCGGTAACGCCCGTTATTGCCGCCGAAACAGAGTTATACGACAATCCTTTGGTAGGCACGCGGTTCATCTGGGCATACGCCTGCCATCCTTCCATGCGCCCGGTATAGTTTTCGTATGGCGAGGCTATCGGCGTGAAGGCAAAAGCGGCCACATCGGCTGCGTCCGGTTCTCCGGCGGCATACCAGTTGACATGGCGGGCGGCGAACTCGCCCTGCACCGACGCGGCATTCATGCAGAACGTGGGGCGTTTGTATTCCTTGTACAATGCCTCGAGGAAAGCGTCGCCGGCCTGGCTGCCCTGCGCCATATTATACCCGGTTACGTCGCTCAGCCGCCACAACAGGTTGGGCACGTCGCCGCCTTCGGCGTCGGGTGTCGTGGCGTTCGACACCAAAGGCACGGCAAACATGGGCTGGTTGGGGAATGCGTAACGCACGTAGCGGAACAGGTAGGGAATGAACGTCGCGAGCTTGCTGTCGCTCCCGGTGCTTGTTTGCGTGTACAGATTCCAGCCCTTCACGCGGGGATCGTTGTAATACTTCAATACGAAATTGTATATTGAGCTTGCCAGCAAGGCATCGCCGGCCGCCAGGTCGTCATCATCAAGCAGCGTGGGAAGGACGGTCATTCCGGCTTCCTTTGCCTGGGCGAGGAGGTTGTCAAACGTAGTGTAGAACGACGACGAGCCGTAATCGGAATAGTCGAGCCGCACGCTGATGGTGTTGTACAGCCCGTCGGTGGCGTGCTGTGAGATGAGCGTCTGCGCCTCGCCCACGCTTCCTGCGCTAAGCCCCTTGAGCGGGCCGCCGCTCATCCATTTCCAGGCGCGCCGTTCGGTCCAGCGCTCGGTATACTCTGCTCCGGGGTCGGTCCTCTCGCCCGGCGAGGCGAACTTGAAGCTCTTTATAAAATCGAGTTCGTCGGGATTATATGGCTCGCCGTCCGCGTAAAGCAGGTTGTGGAACATGGGTTCCCAAGCATAATACGTTGAGCGTCCCCACGACACTTCCCAATTGGCATCGCACGAATAAAGCCCCCAGGTATAGAAGTGTATGCCGTACTTGGAGAACTCGGTAAGCGTGCGGGCCACGCCCGAGCCGTTCGTGCGCGTAAGGCATTCGGTGCATACGAGGGCATTGTCGTTAATCTTGCCTATGCGGTTCACCATCACCGAGACATTGCGGTTATGGTCTTCCTGCACGGAGTAGTTGTGGAAATTGTGCAGGTCCATCATGCCTTCGGTCTCATTGCGTATGGCAGTCAAATCGTTTGGATTGGCCGACCCTATGCCTGAGTCCCAGATTATAGAGGAACTGATGGGCTGGGTGCAGCCTTCCTCGCGGCACCATAGCACCATTTGCTGAATCCATTCCATCTGCTCCTTGCAAATCTCGGGATCGGTCATCTCGGGCTCGTTCCATATATCCCAAAGCACAATGCGGTCGTCGTTGCGGAAATGCCGTACCACTTGCCTTACAACGCCCTCAAGTTCCGCGAGAGCCTGCTCCTTGTCGGAACGCGAATAATAGCCTTGCGGGAAGCCGAACACCGGAGCCACGGTCATGCCGTACTTGTCTGCCCATGCGGCCCATTGCTCCACGCTGTTGATATATTCGTTAGCCGTCGACCCGCCCGGCCACCAGCGAACCGAATTGAATCCCAGTTCGGAAGCTAATTTTATGGCTTCTTCCTGCGTAATGGCCGCACAAGGCGGAGAAGGGCAGTTTATTCCTATTATGGGGCCGTATTTCTCGGCCCAGGCATCGCACTGTTCCTTGGTCCACTGGCCGCGCGCATAAGGGTGGTCGGCGTTAGTTATGGCCGCAAACAAGCGCGGTTCTTCGTCATGTGTCGATTGCGCCGACACCCCTGCCGAAAACGACAGGGACAAGGCTGCCAATGCACATATTTTCTTAATCTTCATAGATTTTCTTTTAATATGTTGTTATTATTACATATCCCCGTCAACTCTTTACAAGCAGCAGGGTTTTAGTGAATATTATCAATTCATTATTTACAGACAACCTGATTTTCAGAATAAAACCAGGCATGTACATACCGCTATATTTCGGAAGACGGGACGTTGCCCCGCCGCGTTCTTTCTACGATGGCAACATACGGTAACACACCTTATGTTCCAAGCTATGCAATATTAGCATAAAATAGTAAAAAAGTGGACTCTACGGATACTAAATTATGTTAACTTAACACGTATTTGTGAATGCACCTGATTTGCGTCCGTCTTTGTCCGTCATTCGGGAATACTCTCGGGGAATGGCTAAAAATATGTCTGAGATATTTTAAAAAAGGTCGGACATATTTTGAAATATGTGCCTTGAATTTTTTCTTTTCTCCTACCTGGGTATAACCCTCTGAAAATGAGTACCCGTTTTCGAGCCTCAAAAAGTCCGTTTTACTTTCCCCGATTTTGCGTCGCCGTATGTCTGTTTCGGCCTTG
This sequence comes from uncultured Prevotella sp., assembly GCA_900550635.1. Lineage (GTDB taxonomy): Bacteria > Bacteroidota > Bacteroidia > Bacteroidales > Bacteroidaceae > UBA6398. Next base: position 13,088 of record URSZ01000028.1, read on the forward strand.
GCGGCCGGGAATACTTGTACGGCATGAACATCCGGCGGATTCAAAAATGCCCCGCATGCAAGAGACTTCCTTCATGCGGGGCATTCGTCAGTGCCGGTATTCTGTTTTGGCCGTTACTTGACCAATACCTTGTCTTTTCCTACTATGTAGATACCCTTAGTAAGGCCTTCAGTAGCTGCCGAGCGGAGAACGTTCCTCTTGACGAGCACGCCGTCGATGGTGTAAACGTCTACCTTCTCGTCAGGATCGCTTGCTACGACGGTCTCTATCTTGTTGAGCAAGCCTTCCTTGATTGCTATCGTGAGGTCTGCTTCGCCGGTCTCGCTTATGATACTGCCGAACTCGATGTAACCGCCCTGGCCGTTAATGCCGGTTTCTACAGACGTTGTGTCGAGAGCAGAGTTGACGAAGATTCCGTAACCTACCCTGCCCGGAACGGTGTAGTCCATGGTTGCCACAAGGCCGTTTACGGTCTTTCCTTCATTGGTGTAATCATCTACGAGAGGTAATGCGAGCTGTACGGTTTCGCCTGCCTCGGGATTGAACGCCGTGTAGTCGTTGGCTACCACGATGAACGGTTCGCCTGCCTGGGTTGAGGTGAGGCTCTTGAGGTAAAGCTCGGAGCCGTCGGCTGCAATGCCCTTAATGCCATAGAGGAAGATTCCCGAGCCTATGTTGTAGTCAACCGTATTCTCGTCCAATGCATACGGCAGCGACATTATCTGTATGCTGTTGTTGGGTATGTCGACGTAAAGGTTCTCGATATCTTCAGGCACTTCTTCGAAAGTCCAGGAAGAAGGAGAGTCTGCGTCGGCAGCCCAAGGAACAACGTAGCCGTCGCCTGCCGCGTGGAGAGGCTTCTTGTTGATGTTTTCCTTAACATCGCTGTACATTCTGTACTGGCCGGACTTGAGAAGTTCTACTGCGAACGGAGTAGGAGTTGCGCTCATACCCATACGCTGGCTATCATTGTACTCCGAGGCGAGATACTGGCCGGTGGCGCGGTTCTGGAGGGCATAAACCTTATGGTCGGCACCGTCTTCGGTGATGTCCACCAGACGCCACATGCAATACGGGTCGGTGTAGGAGTTCGGGTCGCGCTCGTCGGTAGCGTAGTCGTAAGCGCCCCAAATCACTGCGTCGGCATTACCGTCCCAATGTGCGGCCTTGGTGTTGTTGCTTTCAGGAGCTATGATGAGGCTTCCGTTTACCAGCGAGGAATAAATATCGCCTGTTCCTGTTCCCTGGTCAACGCTGCCGGTGCGGGACTGGTCGGTATTGGAGATGTAATACCACTTGCCAGGCTCGAACTGCTTCTGCTGGCTCTTGTAGAGGTCGAACGCTGACTGCAATGCCGCAAGCCTTGCGTCGAGGTCGGAGCGCAGCGGCTTTTCGTGGTCGTAGTCGGCAGCTTCGTCGAGGGCGATGATTATGTCGTCGTACTGCTCGCCGGTAACGTCGCCGTACTGGTCGTCGTAGCCGAACTTGTCAACGTAGCTCTGCACTTCACTGATGAGGTTTTCGAGAGGCTCGGTGTCGGGCGTGAGGTCGAGCACGGCCTGAGTTGCCGCCAATATAGCATCAATTTCCTCCTGCTTGACTGTATTGGTCTCTATTTTCGCCTTTGCGTCGTCGATGAGGGCTTTCAGGTTGTCGGCTGCTTCTTTCAGGCCGGGAACGTAGTTGTAAGGTGAGTTCTCCTCGTCTAACTCAACTTCGTAAACCTGGAACTCGCCGATGGTGTACATCGTGTTGGCCTGCGGCTCATAAGTGCTGTTCACAAGGAAACGCAGGTAGCGGTATTCCGCGCCCATGTCGGTAATGCGGTAGTAGAATCCGCGGTTGCTGCCGGCGTAGTTGTCGACGAATTCGCTTGTCGGGAAGTCGGTGTAGCGGCCGATGAAGGTCCACTTCGATTCGTCCACGGTGGGTTCTGCTGCCACGGACGGGTCGTTCGTCACGTAGAGGCTTACGTCGGTCCACATTTCCTTGAAGCCCCAGTCGCCGTCGCGCAGGCCGAAGTAGAACTCAAAGTCGGAAACGGGGTTGTCGCGCAGGTCAACCTGGAACGGCTGCGGAGGAGTAGCCACGTTTGCGTCCCAAGTAGACTGGAAGCAAGAAGCAGTGCTGCCGTCGATAAGGTTTGCATAGCTTGAATATCCATCATTAACTGCGGCTGGTTCTTGCGAAGCCCAAACCTGTCCGCTAAGCGGGTCGGTTTCGTTCACTTCGGTGATAAGGCCGCCGTTCTCGTGGTCAACAACGTATCTCATGACATTCTTGTAAGCAGGCTCTGCGTCTACAAGGGCGTTGCGCATTTGCTGCGTGATACCGTCCTGTTCGCCGGCCTTTACAATGCTGTCGATGAGCTGCTGGTCGGTGAGCTTGACGAGCAGCCAAGCAGCGTTGGAGTTGGCGTCGCCGTCGGCAAGACGTATGGAGCCGCCCGTGTCGTGGCCGTAGGTCTGGAGATTGTAAGCCGTGATGTCGGTGGAGTTGGAAATGTTCCAACGCTCCCTTTCAAGGTACTTGAACGTCTGCCCCGTTTGCTGTTCCGCCGTCATCAGGACGGTCTGGTCGGCCTGCGAGTAAGTGTCCATATAGTTGAGATACTTGACGTTCTGCACGCTGAACGTGCCGTTGCCATTGTCGGTTATGTGGAACAGGTAATCGGGCGTCTTTTCCTCGAACAAGCCCCATTTGAGCTGGCTGTTGTTGGTGGCATACATACCCGTAATCCTGTCTTGCTCGATAGAAGAATCGTACCAGGTGTAGTTTGCCGAGAGTATATAGTAGTAGCCGTCGGTTACGGGGTTCATCGAGTGGTCTTGTGCGGCGAACTCGTCGCAAGCCGACTTGAGCTGCTCTACCATTTGGTCGATTTCAGCGTCCGAAGCCATTCCTTCGTTGTACATGGTCGTCGCGTCGGCTATGGCCTTAGCAATGGCCGTGGTGTCGCCAGCGTTCTGGCCGGGGTTCGGGCCCACGTTGGTTTCAGCCATAAGGCCCCGGGCATCGGTTATTGCTTCGCGCAGCTTCATCAATACGCCCACGTCCTCGTCCGATACCTTCTCGATGTACCAGTAGCCGTCGCCTGCATAATAATCCTTGTTGTTGGAAACCAGACCCGAGCCGTCGGCATTGTAAGGATAGAGATTCCCGCTGCTGAATATCTTGTAGAGGTTACCTGCTTTCTGCACGAAGCTCTGTGTGGTCTGGCTCGTGCCGGTTACTTTCACCAAGCCCCAGGCATCGCCCTCGGCCACACCTTTTATATATGTGTAATCCTGCATACCGCAGTTTTTCATCACGTATTCGCCCTCGGGCGTAACCGTTACGTGCCAGTAGCTCATGGGGTCGAGCTCGTCAACCACCCCGTGCCAGAGCCAATAGCCCGTCTCGCCGTACTGCGTGGTCCAGTACGGGATAAGGTAATCGCCGTGCGTCTGGTTCACGAAACGGTAGTAGCCCTCGGTGAGGGGCACTTTCTGCGCCTCGATTTCCTCAACGGCAGCGTTTATTTTCCCTACCATTGCTTCCAGGTCGGCAACACCGGCACTTACAGCGGCCTCGGCCTCGCTTATAACCTCGTTGAAAGCGGTGAGCGCCGCTTCGGGCACTTGTCCGGGATTGGAGCCGGCCTGGTAGTTTCCGCCCTTGGCGTCTGTTATGGCCTCTTGCAGTTTCAGCTCGGGCGTAACACGGCTGTCGTCAACCTTGATGAACTTCCACGACGAGTAGACGTTCGCATAGTCGCCCGTCTCGACCATTGCGGTCGTGGGGTTTAAGTGGTAGCGGAAGTTCTGGCCCGCTGTATAGATATAAGCCCTGTCGGTGCTCAGGAATTCTATCCTCTGCTCGGCATTCTTGTTGCCCGTCATGAATACGTTTGGCGTGGAGTGGTCGCCGTAAACATAAGGCTCTATGTAAGTATCGTTCTGCTTGCCCATGTTCTTTATGCGGTAGTTGCCGTTGTCGAGCTTGGTTACATGGAATATGAACGCCGGGTCGTAATCAGCCTGCACATCGTCTATGATGTCGCACTGCGGACGGTAGTTCATGTTTTCGTCCGGGGCTGCGCACATATATATGTTGCCCATATCGTAATCCGGAAGGTTGATGATATAGTAACCGCTCTCGAGGCTGCCTTCTACAACTTCGGGCTCCTGCATGTTCTCAACATACTCATCCTCGATTTTCTCAAAGTTCCATGCATACGACATGTTGTTAATGTTACTGCTGGCTTCGTTGTTATAGCTGGCATAGCCGTCGCCCCACGACATTACATAGAAATGGTCCTCCGTATCTTCAACGTCCTGCCAGTTGTAACCGTATACCATGTCGTTCCAAACGAGAGCATAGCTGCGCGGAGTCTCTACAAGCCCAAGGCCGGCACCGCGAGAACTGCCACCCCAGCGTCCCACATACTCCTTGGAAGCCATGTTTTGGAACTGGAAATAGCCGTTGTCGAGTTTGGTTATCTTGAAGATGTAAGGCAAATCCGCCTGATTGGGAATAGGATTCGACAGATAAGCGGATTCCTTCATTCGCCAAGGTTCTGCGTCGTCTTCGCCCGGATAGCTTAAATACAGTCCGTTCGAGCCGACTCTTGTAATGTAATAGTAACCGCTCTCCATTTCCTGTGCGGCTACCTGCCCACTGCTACCTGCAATGAGCGCCAAGGCTAAAATAAAAAGCCTGGCCGAGAAACGTAATAATTTCTTCATTCTGTTTTCATTTAAGTTAGTGAAACATATTATTGATATTAAAGCAAAAAGTGCATAATAGATTTGTTCTTCTTATCAATTATCCATTCATTTTGGCAAATATATTATTTTTTGGCAATATTACCAAAAAAAACACCCCCAAAAATGTTAACAATAGCAAATAATACATAATTGAGACTAACCAGGGAAAGAATCCGTATTTGTCTCCCATATTAACAAGGTGTAAGGAGGCGGCAAAAAATATGTCTGAGATATTTTAAAATATGTCTGACATAATTCAAAATATGTCCGACCTATTTTTTATTTGCTCCTACCCGGGTTTTTCACATTGAAAATCAAGCACACTGAAAAAGAGGCAAAAAATGCGTTTTTTCATGTCGTATTTTATATCTACCTTTGTGAAAATTTGTTTAACGTCCGCCCGCCCGGCACGGCGGTATGCACTTGTCCGGGAAACGGCATTAAAAAACCTCACTGCAATGAAAAAAATATTATTCGCGGCAATAATGGCCGCAGCCGGCGCAAACGCCCAATATGTGGGCTACCCGCTGCAAGGCTTTGCCTACGGCGACAGCATTGCCCCCACGGGCAGCGAATGGCAATCGCCCGAAGCCCTTGCGCTCAACAAGGAACAGCCGCACGCCTTGTTTTTCTCGTTTGCCGACGCGCAATCGGCCTTGGGCGTGCTGCCCGAACACAGCAGCTACTACGCCTCCTTAGACGGCATGTGGAGCTTCCACTGGGTTCCCGAGCCGGGCAAACGCCCCGAAAACTTCTACCGCACAGACTACGACGTTTCGGGCTGGGACATGATTGAAGTGCCCTCGTCGTGGAACGTGGCGGGCATACAGAAAAACGGCGACCACAAGTACGGCATACCGATGTACGTGAACATCGGCTCGATATTCTACACCAAGGTGGAGAAGGACGACTGGCGCAAAGGCGTAATGCGCGTGCCGCCCAAGGAATACACCACCTACACCTACCGCAACGAGGTTGGCTCGTATGTGCGCACCTTTACCGTGCCGAAGGACTGGAAAGGACGGCGAATAATGCTCAATTTCGACGGCGTGGACTCGTTTTTCTACCTGTGGATAAACGGCCGCTACGTGGGCTTCTCGAAAAACTCGCGCAACTTGGCGCAGTTCGACATAACCAAGTACCTCAACAAACCCGGCGAGGAGAACCGCATAGCCGTCGAAGTGTACCGCAGCAGCGACGGCTCGTTCATCGAAACGCAGGACATGTTCCGCATGGCAGGCATAATACGCTCCGTTTACCTAACCGCCAAGCCTGAAGTGCAGATACGCGACCTCGCGGCCACACCCGACCTCGACGCAAACTTCATAAACGGCGCGCTCGACATACGCGCCGACATACGCAACCTCTCGAAGAAAGACGCAAAGAACTACCGCGTGGACTACACCCTGTATGCCGTTGAACTTTACGGCGACGCTGCCACACGTGTGGCCGGAGCAACTGCTTCGGCCGCCATAGAAAAGCTCGAAAGCGGAAAATCAGTTGAGACGAAAGCCGAAATGACGGTAATAAACCCGAAGAAATGGTCGGCCGAAGCACCCTGGCGCTACATTCTCGTAGCCGAGCTGAAAGACAAGAAAGGGCGCACCGTCGAAACGGTGTCCACATACACCGGCTTCAGGAAAGTGGAGATAAAAGACACGCCCGCACGCCTCGACGAGTTCAAACTTGAGGGACGTTACTTCTACGTCAACGGCAAGCCCGTGAAACTCAAAGGCGTGAACCGCCACGAAACGAGCCCCGAGCGTGGCCACGCCGTACAACGCGAACAAATGGAAAAGGATATAATGCTCATGAAACGCGCCAACATAAACCACGTGCGCAACGCCCACTACCCCGACGCGCCCTACTGGTACTACCTTTGCGACAAGTACGGCATTTACCTCATGGACGAGGCGAACGTGGAATCACATCTTTACCACTACGGCGAAGCTTCGCTTTCGCACCCCAAGGAGTGGGAAAAAGCCCACGTGGCCCGCGAGCTTGAAATGGTGCGGGCAAACTACAACCACCCCAGCATACTGATATGGTCGATGGGCAACGAAGCCGGGCCGGGCGACAACTTCAAGGCCGGTTACAAGGCGATAAAGTCGTTCGACACCTCACGCCCCGTGCAATACGAGCGCAACAACGACATCGTCGACATGGGAGCGAACCAATATCCCTCAATCGGATTCACCGACCAGCTTGCCACAGGCAAGACTTCGCACAAATATCCCTTCCACATCAACGAGTACGGGCACTCCATGGGAAACGCCACCGGCAACCTCGTAGACTACTGGGACGCGATAGAATCCACCAACTTCATTTGCGGCGGAGCGATATGGGAATGGGTTGACCACGGCATTTACAACTACGACAAGGCCACCGGCACGCGCTACATAGCCTATGGCGGCGACTTTGGCGACTACCCCAACGACGGCACGTTCTGCATGGACGGCGTGATGTTTGCCGACCTCACACCCAAACCGCAATACTACGAGATAAAGAAAGTGTACCAATACGTTTCGGTAAAGGCTGCAGGCGACCTTGCCAAGGCAGACGGCAAGATAGAAGTGTTCAACAAGAACTACTTCGGCCCGGCCAACTACGAAATGCGCTGGACGCTGCTTGAGGACGGCCGCGAAAAAGCCTCGGGCAGCCTCGGCAGCTGCAAAGACATCGAGCCGCGCAAGAGCGCCCTGTACGCAGTGGACTTCGACCGTTCTTCGCTCCGTCCCGACAAGGAATACTTCCTCAAAATACAGTTCATCCTGCCCGAAGACGAACCGTGGGCCAAGGCGGGCTACGTGCAGGCCGACGAGCAGCTGCTCGTGAAGCACGCGGAGCAACGCACGTCTATTGCCGAGGCTTCCAAGAGCCTGAAGAAAACAGAGATGAAAGAAACCGACAAGGAAATAACCGTTACGGGAGCCGACTTCAACGTTACGTTCGACAACGCAACGGGCTCTATCAGCATACTCACCTACAACAACGAGAACGTTATAGTTCCCGGCTGCGGGCCAAAGCTCGACGCATTCCGCGCCCCCGTGGACAACGACAACTGGGCTTACTGGGCATGGTATGAAAACGGGCTGAACCAGCTGCGCCACAAGGCCACGGGACACACGGCCTACAAGCGCGACGACGGCTGCTACGTGATAATGTACACCGTTGAATCGCAAGCGCCAAACGCCGCGCGCCGCGACGGCGGCACGTCGGGACGCATAACCGTGCAGCAGCTCACCGACAAAACTTTCGGCGAAAACGACTTCAAGTTCACCACCACGCAGATATGGACGGTATATCCCGACGGCTCGGTTGAGCTCGAGGCCTCCGTAAGCTCGAACAAGCCCTCCGTGGTGCTTCCGCGCTTAGGCTACCTGCTGCAAGTGCCGGCACAGTACTCCAAATACACTTACTACGGCCGCGGCCCGATAAACAATTACAACGACCGCAAGACATCGCAGTTCGTAGGGCTGTACGAAAGCACCGTAAAAGACCAGTTCGTGCCTTACGGCAAACCGCAGAACATGAGCAACAACGAGGAGGTGCGCTGGTGTGCTCTCACCGGGGCTTCGGGCGGCGGCGTAGTGTTCATTGCCAAGGACAGCATGTCTACATCTGCGCTCGCT